>NZ_APCQ01000696.1:0-2730 GCF_000410615.1 Novosphingobium sp. B-7
CCCGCGCCATGTTGATCCAGGCCGCCGCGCAACGCCTGTCGGTGCCGGCCAGCGCGCTCAGCACCCAGCCCGGCCGCGTCGTGCACCAGGCCTCGGGCCGCAGCCTGAGCTATGCCGAACTGGCACCCCACGCGCTCGATCTGCCCGCGCCGACCACGCCGCCCACCCTCAAGGACCCGAAGGATTTCCGCTGGATCGGCAAGCCGCAGGCCCGGCTCGACGTGCGCGCCAAATCGACCGGCAAGGCGCAGTTCGCCATCGACAGCAAGGTCGACGGCATGCTCCACGCCGCCGTCCAGCATGCGCCGCGCCTGGGCCTCGCCGTTGGCAAAATCCGCAACGAGGCAGCCGTCAAGGCGATGAAGGGCGTGCATTCAGTGCATGTCCTCGATGGCGCGGTCGCCGTTGTCGCGCCGCGTTTCTGGCACGCGCGCCGCGCGGTGGAAGCCGCCCAGGTCGATTGGGTTGAGCCCACCGGGGCCAGCTATCGCCCAATGCCGGCCACCTTCTCCACGGCAGACCACGCCGCCCATCTCGCCACGGTGCAGGGCACCGAAGAAGTGGCCGAAAGCACCGGCGACGTTGCCAAGGCCTTTGCCGATGCCGGCGCCAAGGGCACGCTCAGCGCCACCTATCACAGCCAATACCTGAACCATGCCCAGCTTGAGCCGCCCTCGGCCCTGGCGCGGTTCAACGCCGATGGCACGCTCGACATGTGGTTCCCCAACCAGGCGCCCGACATGTTCCTGGCCGAAGTGGCCAAGGCGTCCGGACTGCCGCCGGAAAAGATCCGCATCCACTCGCCCCTGCTTGGCGGGTTCTTTGGCCGCCACTTCCTCTATCCCAAGGGCAATCCCTATCCCCAGGCGATCGAACTGGCCAAGCGCGTCAACGCCCCGGTCAAGCTGATCTGGACGCGCGAAGAGGAATTCCTGCGCGACCCGCTGCGCCCGATGGCCGCCGTGCGGTTTCGCGGCGTGGTCGATGCCAGCGGCATGCCCCTGGCGATCGAGGCGGTGAGCGCCACCGAAGGCCCGAGGGAGGGCATTGCCGACAAGCGCAGCGGGGAAATCGATCCCACCGCGCTCGAAGGGCTGGCGGGCAAGAGCTATGCCCTGCCCAACAAGCGCATTGCCCAGATCTTCGTCAAAAGCCCTACCACCGTGGCCTATTGGCGGTCGGTCGGCAATTCGATGAACGACTTCTTCTATGAAGCCTTCCTCGATGAACTGGCCGACAAGGGCGGGCAGGATCCCTATGCTGTGCGCTTGCACCTGCTCTCGGGCAACGCCCGCTTGACCACGCTGCTCAAAGCGGTGGTCGATCTGTCCGGCGGCTGGAAGCGCGGCCCGTTCACCGCGCCCGATGGCACCACCCGCGCCCGCGGCATGGCCATGGCCTCGCCCTTCGGCACGCAGACGGCGGCCATTGCCGAAGTCTCGATCGCCGATGGCCAGGTCAAGGTGCACGATGTGTGGCAGGCGATCGATCCGGGCAGCATCGTCAACCCCGCCATCATCACCGCGCAGGTCAATTCCGCCGTGGCGCTCGGCCTGTCGCAAGCCCTGATCGAGGAAGCCGCCTACAAGAACGGCGAACGCGTGGCGCGCAATTTCGATGGCTATCCGATCCTCACCCCCGATCGCATGCCGCGCGTGCACGTGCGCATTGTCGAAAGCGGGGAGAAGATGGGCGGCATCGGCGAGCCCGGCCTGCCCGCTGTGCCACCGGCCGTGGCCAATGCCGTGTCGCGCCTGCGCGGTCAGCGCGTGCGCACTCTGCCCATCGGCACGTTGAGCTGAAACAGGCGCGCCTGATTCTCAGCCAAAACGGGAAAGATCGAACGGCGCCAGCGACACAGCTGGCGCCGTTTCGTCGATCAGCGCCGTGATCAGGTGCGCGGTGGCCGGCGCCAGCGTCAGCCCCAGGTGCTGGTGGCCAAAGGCATAAAACAGATTGGCCGCGCGCGCTGAACGGCCGATCGCCGGCAGATAATCGGGCAGCGTCGGCCGGCAGCCCATCCAGCGCCGGAACGGCCCGGCCATCGGCAGGCCGAGTTCCGCCACATGACGCTCCAGCCTTTCCCACTTGCGCGGATCGGCCGGGGCATCGGGGTCGCCCAGTTCGACAAAGCTCGCCGCCTGCACGCTGTCGCGATACCGCGTGACGATCATCGCGCGCTGTTCGAACACCACCGGCGGCAGATCGGCCGGCCAAGCGCGCGCGTCGGCGCGGATGTGATAGCCGCGCTCGGCAATCATCGGCACCGCATGACCCAGGCCTTGCAAGATGGGCGCGGCACGCACGCCAGCGCAAACCAGCACGGTGTCAGCCCCCAGCCCCGGTATGTCTGCCCGACCATGCGCGATCGCCACTTGCGCGCGCTCGGCGTGCAGGCGTCCGCCGCGCGCCACAAAGGCATGGCGCAGCGCTTGGCGCAGCGCATCGAGATCGGCAATCTGCGCCGTACCGGCAAAGCGCACAGCGCCCGCCACCGGCTGCCCACACAGGGCGGAAAGGCGCGCGACATCCTCATAGGTGGCTCGCGCCACCCTTGCCGTGCCGGTCTGGGCCGCCTGCCATGCGGCACGGCCGGCAGCGGCAGCGTGGGCATCATGCCAGGCGACAAGATGTCCTTCTTCGCGCAGCAAGTCTGGGGTGCCGATCCGCGCCACCAGGTCACGCCAGGCCGGCAGGGCCTGCGCCATCAGCGGCGCCATGGCCGCACAG
>NZ_APCQ01000697.1:0-3817 GCF_000410615.1 Novosphingobium sp. B-7
CAGCCCACGCCAACGCCCAGCCCAGCCCCACAGGCGGCGCAGACCGACACCGCCGCCTGAGCGGCGGCGCCGGCAGCGCTGATCAGACGATCAGCGCGCCGGTCAGGTCACCGGGCGGCGGTCCGCCTGCGGCGATCATCGCCTTGTCCCGCTCGACCAGGCCCGGCAGGGTCTTGAGGCCAAAGCGCCGCACCAGGAAGCGCGCGATCGAGCCGGTATCATAGACAGTGTGATCGACGTGGCCGCGCCGAGCGTGGGGCGAGACGATCAGCGCGGGAATGCGCGTGCCCGGCCCCCAGCGATCGCCCTTGGGTGGGGCGACATGGTCCCACCAGCCGCCGTTTTCATCGAAGGTGATGATCACCAGCATCTTGTCCCACTGCGGCGAGCGGCGGAGCGCATCGACGACCCCGGCGATATGGCGATCGCCGGCATCCACGTCGGAATAGCCGGCGTGCATGTTGAGGTTGCCCTGCGGCTTGTAGAACGTGACGGCCGGCAGCTTGCCCGCCGCGGCATCGGCCAGGAACAGGTTGGTGCGCGCGGTTTCGCCCATGCCGCCATCGCGCAGATGGCGTTCGCGCGCCGCCGTGCCCGGCGCCAGGTTGGCGAAATAGTTCAGCGGCTGGTGGTGCGGCTGGAAATTGGGGCGCGAGGGGAATGCCGCGCTGTTGGCACGCCCGGCCATCGCCTCGGCCCAGCCGCCGGCGTACCACGCCCACTCCACGCCGGCTTCGGTCAGCCGATCGCCGATGTGGGCATGGGTCTGCGGCGGCAGGGTCTGCGCGGTGACCAGGGCCATCCCCGGCCGTGCCGGATCAGCCTGGTAGGTGGGCAGATAGGGCGGCAGCATGGTGTTGACCGCGCGGTGATCGGGCGTAATCGAATCCGCCACGAACTGCACCGGGCCGTCCATGGCGCTGGCTGGCGTACCGGGCTTGAGCAGCGGCCGCGGCGGATCGGTATAGGCCGGATCAAGCTTGACCACGCGGTCTTTCGCCGGGCTCTTGTCAGCGTCCGGGTAATAGGGCGGCGTGGCGGCAACCAGGTATTGGTGGTTGAGGAACGAGCCGCCGAAAGCGCCCATGAAGAAATTGTCGCATAGGGTGAATTCGCGCGCCACCTGCCACAGCCGCAGGTTGGCCCGCACATCGCCATAATGGCCCATGACCAAAGCGCCGCTATCGCCCCAAGCGACGAAGCCATCGTTGCGCCCGCCGTTGATCTGCCACTGGTTGTTGTAGAAGCTGTGGATCAGGTCACGCGTCACCACGCCATGGGGCAGCGGATCGCCTTCGGGCGTCTTGAGCGCAAAGGGCGCATTGGGCAGGCCGGTGATGGCGTCTTCGTCGATATGGAACTCGGCGTGCTCCACCACCTGCTTGTCGGGCACCATGCCTTCCCAGACCTTGGGCAGGGTTTCGAGCACGCGGCCATCGCGATCGCGCTGCCGGGCCCGCTCGGCCGGCACGGCGGAAAGCGGCTGCTGCAGCCCCGGAAAATCGGGGAAGAGATTGTTGAAGCTGCGGTTTTCGGCATAGATCACCACGACCGTATCGATCTTGGCGCGCAGCGCGGCATCAACCTTGGCGCGGCTTCCGGCCCCGGCGCGCGGGGCGGCAGCCGCGGCATCAACCCCGGCGGCAGCGCCGGTAATGGCAAGCCCGGCCAAAAGGCTGCGGCGATCGAGGGCGGGGCCGGCGGGCTTGTCGGATTGGTCGCTCATGCTGGGCTTTGTTCCATTGGGGGGAAGGAATCGGCCGCTGGAATAGAGACTTGGGCAGCGTCTGTCCAAGCATAGCTTGGGGCCAGGTTTCCACCACCCCCAAACCCCCTCCTCTGAAGAGGAGGGGGTATAAGATATTGTAATTCCTCCCCCCTACTCTTTAGAGGAACGGGTCGGGGGGTGGTGGAAGCCGCGCGCTCACTTCACCACATCGCCGCCCTTGATCACGTGATCGACATGCTCCAGCACCGAAATGTCGGCCAGGGGATCACCCTTGACCGCGATCATGTCGGCATAGTGGCCGGGCGACAGCGCGCCCACGTCCTTGCTCCACCCGAGCAGATCTGCCGAAACCGTGGTGGCGGCCTGGATCGCCTGCATCGGCGTCATGCCATAGCGGACCATGTACTTGAACTGGCGGGCGTTGAGGCCGTGGGGATAGACCCCGGCATCGGTGCCGAACGACAGCTTGACCCCGGCCTTGACCGCCTTGGCAAAGCCATCGCGCTGGGCCTGCGTGGTATCGTCGTTCTTGCGCAGCATGTCGGCCGGCCAGTGGTGGGCCCGGCCATAGTCGGCGATATAGTCGCCATCGTAGATATCCATGTCGAGCCACACGCCCTTGGCCTTGGCCATGGCAATGCCCTCGTCATCGATCAGGCTGGCATGCTCGATCGCCTTGACCCCGGCGCGCATGGCCGATTTGATGCCGGTGGCACCGTGGGCATGGGCGGTAACCCACGATCCGCGCGCCTTGGCCACGGTGACCGCGGCGCGCATCTCGTCCTCGCTCAATTCCTGCTGGCCCGGCTCCGTCCCCTGGGCGAGCACGGCACCCGTCGCGATCAGCTTGATCGAATCCGCGCCATGCTGGAACAGCGCGTTGACCTTGCGCGTGGTATCGGCGGCATCGGCCACCACGCCGGCGCGCATGTCGGCCGGCACTTCCACATCGGGCGCAAAGCCGGTCACTTCGCCACCGCCGCCGGGAATCGTCACATAGGCGCCCACCGCGCTGATGCGCGGGCCGATCACATCGCCGCGGTTGATCGCATTGCGCAGTTCCACATCGGCATAGGCGCGAAAATTGCCGCAATTGTGCACCGTGGTGAAGCCGGCCATCAGCGTGGTGCGGGCGTTGCGCGCGCCGACATAGGCAATTTCCATGGCCGAATGCAGCAGCGGTTCGGCGACGTTTTCCGACTGGTCCATGTCAGCCAGGTGCACGTGCATGTCGATCAGGCCGGGCAGCACGGTATAGCCGCTCCAGTCGATCACCCGCGCCCCCACCGGGATCGCCGCCGCGCCGGGGCCATCGGCAGTGATCGCCGCCACCCGGCCCTGCTCTACCCGGATCAGGCGGCTGGTCAGAACCTGGCCGCTTTCCGGATCGACCAGGCGCCCGGCGCGCACATAAACGGTGCTGGCTGGGACGGTGCTATCCGGCGCCGCTTGCGCCAGCGCGGAAGTGGCAGAGGCGCAAAGCGCGGCGAGCAGAAGCGAGCGGACGAGCATAGTCTGTGCCTAGCGCCTCTGGCATCGCAGCGGGAGTGCCTTTCGCGTCAGGTCATGCGGAAAACCTGGATCAGGCGACCATTGGCATTGGGGCCGAAATCGGGCGCCTTGATCGATGGCGGAATGGGAAAGGTCAGCGTGGCGACGAACACGGATTCGCGCAGCCAGGCATACTTGGCACCCGGCACTTCGAAGGTTGGCAGCAGGCGATACTTCTGCTCGGTATAGCCCAGGCCCTTGTTGTGGATGATGATCTGCTGCCCATCGTCGGTTTTCAGGCGATAGAGCGCATCGACCACCACTACGCCATCGGGGCGCACCACCGGGAAATCGCCACCGCCGGGGATCACCGTTCCCTTGATCCCCCGGCCCTGGAACACGCCGCCGATGATCGGCCAGACATCGTTGCGATAGCCGTCTGACGCCACCTGGTCCTGGGCGCTGCCCATGTATTCGGGCTGCGAACAGAACGGCAGGATATCCATCACCCATTCCATGCCGACCTTGTCATAGATCGGCGGCGCGCCGCCCGGTGGCAGCGGCGGGGCCGATGGTTCGTGGCCGGCCGCGCCCGCC
>NZ_APCQ01000700.1:0-4325 GCF_000410615.1 Novosphingobium sp. B-7
TTTTATTCCCGGTGTTCTCACCATGCGCAGCTTCGAGCGCAACCTGTCCAACCAGCGCCTTTTCAACGTCGCCGTCACCCGCGTGCGGTTCGAGCTGACGATGGTCATCGACAACCTTCAGAAGCTGGACCGACAACTCGACAGCAACCCCGGCAACAAGACGGCGTCGCTCGAGACCCTCGGACGCCTCGATATCGACGGCCCGGGGCGACATACCAAGGCGGCCGACGACGCGCTTAGCGCAGCAGCAGCGACACTCGATCGCGATGACGGGCAGCGGATCATCTTCGACGCATCGCTGACGTCGGCTGACGACCTCCCACCCATGGGCAAGTCGGAGAACGACTACTCGGATCCGAAGCAGATGGAGCGTGACGGCCTCGCGCTCGACCGCAAGGATGACGAGGATCGCCAGAAGCGCCCGGAGACGCGGAAGGACGACGAGCTGGGAATGCGCCCGCTCGACATGGACGATTTGAGCTCCCTGCCCGCGATGCCTGGCCACGGCGACCAGCTGCCGGGGCTCCCTCAGAAAAATCTAAGCCTGGATATGTGAGGAACGCCATGAGCCCGATATTTCAGAGCAAACCCACGTCCGAAGAGTTGCGCAGGCTCGCGCATGATCTGCTCGCTATTCGAGCCAGTCGGTTTTCGAGTGGCGACGCCACCCTGTTTGACGACGAAACCCAAAATGCTCGTATCCTGAGTGACGGAGCGCTCGCCTGTCTGCAGGGTGCAGCCGAACTGGAGAAGAAGGACGATGCGCGCCGATCGATCGATCGGCGCATGATCGTTCAACTCGCCCGGGTCCTAGTCATATTCGCGATCATCGTCGTCGCCGCGCAGCTCATCCCCGGAAGGCCAGCATCATCAAAAGAGGTGCAGTGGCTTTCTATGTCCGAAAACCGGCTATCAGCGGCTGAGAGCGGCAAAACATCGGATTCGATCCCTCTGAGTGCCGTCCGATGATGGACAAGCCCCTCCCCCTCCTGATCGCATTGGTCTCGGCCGTCCTCATCCTGAAGGCGCTAGGTGTTCGAAACATATTCGGTCCACCGCGCCCGGTTGCGAAACGCTTCCTGACCCCGCGCGAGACGGCCATGCTCAACGTCCTCGAGCGCGCCCTGCCGCACTGCCGTATCCATGCGCAAGTCGCGATGGGAGCGCTTCTGCGCGTACCGCAAAGCCCAATGCGGAAGAGCAAGATTTCCGACCGGAATGCCTTTTCGCAGAAGATCGTCGACTTCGTGGCGCAGGATCGTGCGACGGGCCTGATCGTCGCGCTAATCGAGGTCGACGACTGGTCGCATAACCCGTTCAAGGACCGCGTTCGCGACGAAATGACGGCTTATGCGGGATATCGCACGATCCGCGTGCCCGGGCGCGTGCAGCCCAACTTCAACGACGTCATGCCGATCGTCGCGTCGCTGCGACCCCTCCCCGCACAGAACCTTCCCCGCCACGAGGTCATGTAGCCATGGCAATAGCCGAACGATCACGTCCATCTGCCGAAGCCAGCGGATTAGATGACGCTCAGAGCGCCCCTACCAGCCAAGCCGGGGTACACACCCCCGCCGAGGAGCTGGCCGACGATCTTCGCACGAGAGCCTTTCACCTCATGGATGAGCATCCGATTGCAGCGGCTCATTTGGTGCTCGCCGCGGCTTCGATCGCGCCGGAATGTGCGGCCGAGAAGGAGGTCGCAGACGAGTTTTCCTTCGTCATCGCCGACTTCATGCAGCAGCTGAAGATTCTGCATCACCGCGCCGTGACGAAGCGCGCCATAACAACTGGAGCGGCACGTCATGGGGCTTGATGATCGCGACTATATGCGGGCCCGGTATCGGAGGCGCCAGGGTATCGATGACGGCCCGACGATCTGGAACGACAAGCGCGGGCGTGTGGAAATGGGCCAGGGATCGTCATGGACCAACGCAAGATGGCAAATGGCCGGCGTCGGACGTGCGCTACTTCAAGCAATCCTAGTTCCGGCCGTCGCGCTCGGGGGCATGTATGTCATCTATAGGACGTACACCTCGGTGATGACGTCGGCATTTCAGAGGATGATTCCAGTGCCATTCCCGGAAAGCGGCACGGTGTTCACCACACCGGCAACCGACCTTAACCGTCGACAGGGCATTCTAAGGTTTCGCGCTCCAGACAGGCCCAATCATGGCTACGTGGTCGTCTTGAACGACGTCGCGACCGACAAGGATGTGTTGGGGATCTACGTAGCTGGGGGGAAGAAGACGGCAACACCGGTCCAGGTCGGGACCTACCGCGTCAGGATTGCGGAGGGGCTGACGGCCTTCTGGCACGGGAATGACCGCCTTTTCGGCTCGACCACAGCAAAGGAAATGATGGCTCCGGTGAAGGTGGTCGGATCAACAGACAAGACGATCCGGCTGCAGACCGGTCTTGCTCGCGCTCTCGAGGTCAAAGCCGACAGCGCAAAGGGCTTTCTGGAATAGGTCATTTCAGTCGCAACGCACTGAGATAGCAACAAACCTATGGTACACGATCATCGAACGAGGGAGGGATACAATGCGCCGTACTATCGCAATCATGGCATTGCTCGCAGCGTCGGCTTCGCCGGCGCTCGCCCAGAAGGCGGGTAAGGGGGGGATCGGGATCGACGAGAATACGCAGGTTCCACGCTGCGATCGACCCTACGGGACCATCGCGTTGGTGGAGGAGCGCGCCGCTGGAGGAACCGCCGAGGGCATTCCCCCGGGCCTTGCGGCGCTGATGCGGATGGCAGAAGCCCAGAACGGCGGGAGTCAGCGTGTTGATCCGATCCCCCTGCTGAAGCTTCTCGTTGCTCAATCGGGCTGCTTCCAGGTCGTCGATCGTGGAGAAGGCTTCGACGCCCTGCAGCGAGAGCGTCAGCTCGCAGCGGGTGGAAGCGTCGCTGGCGCGAACAACCAAGCCACTCTGAAGGCCGCGGATTACCTTCTCCAGGCCAAGGTGCTCTATTCGGATTCTGATGCGGGTGGCAGCGGAGGCGGGCTCGGCACGATGTTCCCCGGCGGCCTCGGGTTCAAACAGAAGGTCAAGTCGAGCCAGACCATGCTTACCTTGATCGAGGTGAAAACCGGCATCCAACAGGCGATCGCGACGGGCTCGGCCCGCAAAAAGGATCTGTCGATCCTGGGAGGCGGTCTGCTCACCAACGCCGGCGTCGGCGCTCTCGGAGGTGCGTATACCAGCACCGACATGGGCAAGATCACTTCGGTCGCGATGCTCGACGCCTTCGTCAAGCTGACCAATCAGGCACAGACGCGGTTGCCCCAACCAACTGGAGCTTCGATCGGACCGGCGCCCTCCCCGGCGCCTCCGATGGCACCACCAGCGCCGAGGCAATAAGCTTTAGAGGGGAGAGGGAGTTAGCAGGCGAGCGAGAGCATCGCTCGAGAGCCCCCTCCCCCATCGTCGTCAGGTGTCCATATGAAACACGCGCGTATCCAGCAGCGGGACTTCTTCGATCCTGCCCCGGACCTCAACATAGAGCCGCTAGACGCGGCCGAGATGGAGGCGCCGCGTGGTGAACCGATCGCCATCCCTTGCGGCTTCATGACGAAGACCAACGAGCGATGCCAGCGACTGGCAAGCAGGCCCGTCATGCTGGAGGGGCACCAGATGACGTGTAGAGGCCGTCCTATGCTGTTCTGCGACCCCGCCTGCTACAATGCCTCCATGCGCGCCGACGTGCCGGCAGACGAAACCATCACGGATCCGTCAGCGTAGTCGATGCAAACGGCCCCCTCCCCCACTGCGCCGACATGCGGATATTGCGGCAATCGCCTCGGAGCGTGGCCGCCCGCCAGTCCGGTTGAGCCGTGCCGCGTCTGCAGAAGGCCGACGATGTTTGTGCCGATCCCGTGGAGCCAACCTCGCCGTCTCCTGATGTCCGGTCTCCTCGATGCTGGCGCATCGCTCTACGGGATCGCGACGGTCTGTCTCGTGGCTGCGTTCGCCATATCGCCGTCATCAGGTCGAGAATTTGTGAAGGCCTTCACCCTGATGCTGTTCGTTATAGGGTCCGTCCTAGCCGTCGACGGGATATTGGCAGTACGTACCGGGATCGACCGCACCTGGTCTACCAGGAGGAAAGGCCGATCGGCTCGCGCGCTGGGCGTCGGGAAGATCCTCGCGTCCAACGCCGCCCTGATGTTGGTCATCGTCGGCATACTGATATAGGTATCGCGAGTGTGCGACCGCGCACCTGTGCACAGGTGCTCACTTGCACGTCTGCGACGTCGCAATTACGCTTCTGTGCACCAGCGCACCCGCGCGTCGATGCACGGGCTCTGTTGCAAAAATCG
>NZ_APCQ01000701.1:0-881 GCF_000410615.1 Novosphingobium sp. B-7
GCTGCCACGGCAACCGGCGCCTGGCGCATCCAGTTGGGGGCCTTTTCGCAAAAGAGCAATGCCGATGGCCTGTGGGCGCGCGTGCGGGGCCGGGCCGAACTGGCCGGGCACCCGCGCATCGACCTGGCCGAGGGCAAGGTTACGCGGGTTCTGGCGGGGGGCTTTGCCAGCCAGGCCGAAGCCGCGCATGCCTGCGCCGCGCTGAAAGGCGCGGGCGTGGATTGCATCACCTTGAAGCCCTGACGGTTTGGTCTTTCCGGCAGGCCGCGCGCGGTGCATGGGCGTGGGATGACCACGCTCGCCGCTTCGCCTGCCCCAGACCTGGCCGCGCCGTCCCGCATCGCCGCGCTGGACTTCCTGCGCGGCTGCGCCGTGCTGGGTATCCTGGCGATCAACATCACCGGATTTTGGGGGCCGCAACTCGCCAGCCTGAGCCCCGCCCTGCCGCGCCTGGATAGACCGGGCCTGATCTGGTTCGTGATCAGCTACCTGCTGTTCGATGGCAAGATGCGCGGCCTGTTCACCCTGCTGTTCGGGGCGAGCATGGTGCTGTTTGCGCAAAGCGTGGAGCGGCGCGGGTTGTCGCCCGATACCATGCAGGTACGCCGCCTGCTGTGGCTGCTGGTGTTTGGCTATCTGCACTATGCCCTGCTGTGGTGGGGCGATATCCTGTTTGCCTATGCGCTGTGTGGCATGCTGGCGCTGGCGCTGCGGCGGCTCGATCCGCTGCCGCTGCTGGCGATCGGCGTGCCGGTGCTGGTCTTGGCCCATGCGTTTGATGCGCTGGCCGCCCTGCCCGCGATTGCCGGGGAACAGCGCGTGCTGGCCGGGATCGGCACCCCGGCAGACCGCGCCGCCGTGGCCGATATCGCCGCGCGCGT
>NZ_APCQ01000702.1:0-2675 GCF_000410615.1 Novosphingobium sp. B-7
GAAGGCGGCGTGCCCGCAGCGGCGGTGCAACTGCTGCCCACGCAAGACCGCGCCGCCGTGGGCGCGATGCTGACGGCAGCCGGCCTGATCGACATGATCGTGCCGCGCGGCGGCAAGAGCCTGGTCGCCCGCGTCCAGGCCGATGCCCGCGTGCCGGTGCTGGCCCACCTTGACGGTATCTGCCACACCTTTGTTCACGCGGCGGCCGATCCGGCCATGGCTCAGGCCATCGTGCTCAACGCCAAGATGCGGCGCACCGGCATCTGCGGGGCGATGGAAACCCTGCTGATCGATGCCACTTATCCGGCGGCGGCAGCGCTGATTACGCCGCTGATCGAAGCCGGTTGCGAAGTGCGCGGCGATGCCCGCGCCCGCGCCATCGATCCGCGCATCGTGCCGGCAGCCGACAACGATTGGGACACCGAATACCTCGATGCCGTGCTCTCGGTGGCGGTGGTTGACGGGCTCGACGCGGCGCTCGCGCATATCGCGCGGCATTCCTCGGGCCATACCGATGCGATCATCACTGCCGATGCCGCAGCCGCCGCGCAGTTCCTGGCCCAGGTCGACAGCGCGATCGTCATGCACAATGCCTCCAGTCAGTTTGCCGATGGCGGCGAATTTGGCCTGGGCGCGGAAATCGGCATTGCCACCGGCCGCCTGCACGCGCGCGGCCCGGTCGCGCTGGAAGGGCTGACCACCTACAAGTGGCTGGTCCACGGCAGCGGGCAGGTTCGCCCCTGACACGCGGTGCTCCCCGGCTGACCGGCCTTCTGGGCGGCAGCTTCAATCCGGCACACGGCGGGCACCGCCGGGTGAGCCTGTTTGCGCAGGCCGCATTGGGGCTGGACGAGCTGTGGTGGCTGGTTTCGCCCGGTAACGTGCTCAAGCCCGCCAAGGGCATGGCGCCATTGCCGGCACGGGTGGCCTCGGCGCGGGCAATGGCCCGCCGCGCCCCGATTCGAGTGACCGCGATCGAGCGCGAACTGGGCACCCGTTTTACCATCGACAGCCTGCGCGCGCTGGTGCGGCGATACCCGCGTCGGCGCTTTATCTGGTTGATGGGAAGCGATAATCTGGCCCAGTTCCACCGCTGGAAAAACTGGCGCGGCATTGCCCGCACCATGCCGATTGCGGTTATCGCCCGTCCGGGCTATGATGCAGCTGCGATGGCGAGCCCCGCCATGGTATGGCTGCGCCGATGGCGCCGGCGGTGCAGGCAGGAATGTGATGGCGCTCTTTGGTCCGATACTGGGCCAACCGGGGGTGCCGCCCTGATCGCCAGTTTCCCGCATGATCCGATGCAGGGCGTCCCAGCGCTCTCCATCCTGCGGTTCGATCCCGATCCCCGTTCCGCCACGGCCCAGCGCCTGGCAGAGCCTGATTGGGCGGACCGTATTTCCGTGACCGGCCTGCGCGATGGTGTCACCCACCGCCGCATTGTGCCGGACCCACGCGGAAGGAGCGGACGCTGAGCGTCTTGGCCGCCATCCCTGCTTCCCGGCACGCTTTTCCGGTTTTTCGGCTCTCCCGCCGTGCGCCCTGGCGCAAGGCGGCTTTGCCGTTGGATCGGGATGCGCGACCGGGCGTTGCGACGTCAGTCATCTTTCAATCGGAGTTCACCGCAAGCCAATGACCAGTGCCCAACCCCAGCCGGCAGATGCCGGCGCCGCTACCCCGGCCCCTTCTGCCGGCGCTCCTGCCAGCCTGTTCGAACTCGTCCTGCAATCGCTGGATGATGACCAGGCCCAGGACGTGGTGTCGATCCCCCTGGAAGGCAAAAGCTCGATCGCCGATTACATGGTGATCGGTTCGGGCCGCTCCACCCGCCAGGTCGCCGCCATGGCGCAGAAGCTGGCCGAGCGCGTCAAGCAGGCCGGCTATGGCCATGTGCGCATCGAAGGCCTGCCAGCGGCCGACTGGGTGCTGATCGATGCCGGCGACGTGGTCGTCCATCTGTTCCGCCCGGAAGTGCGCAGCTTCTACAACCTGGAACGCATGTGGGGCTTCGGCGACGCCGGCTCTGCCTGACATCGTCCTTCCCCTCCTCTCCAGAGGAGGGGTGAGGAGGGTGGCGGACGCCACCACCACCAACGCCTGAACCGGACGCTCATGCTGCTCCACATCATCGCCCGGGGAAAGATCGGCCGCTCGCCCGAGGCAGAGCTGGTCGATCGCTATGGCAAGCGGGTGACGTGGGGTTTCAAGGTGACCGAGCTGCCCGATCGGGGCGGCGCCATGCCGCCGGTCACGGCCAATCCCACCCGCACCGTGGTCATGGACGAGCGCGGCAAGCAGCTGACCTCGGCCGAATTTGCCAAGGTGCTGGGCCGCTGGCGCGACGATGGCGTGCGCGAGGCGCGTTTCCTGATTGGCGCGGCCGATGGCCATGACGACAGCTTGCGCGACGGGGCCGATCTGCTGATCGCCTTTGGCGCGGCCACCTGGCCACACATGATGGCCCGCGCGATGCTGGCCGAACAGCTATGGCGGGCCACCAGCATCATTGCCGGCCACCCCTATCACCGCGAGGGATGATGGACGCGCGCCGCTCCCTGCTGCTGGCCACCGCCTTGCTGCTGCCGCTGGCTGCCTGGCAGATCGCCGGGGCCGGCGCCGCGCCCACCTATCAGACCGCCGGCGAAGCCGCTGCCGCCCTCGCCCAGGCGCAGACC
>NZ_APCQ01000703.1:0-11648 GCF_000410615.1 Novosphingobium sp. B-7
ACGCCAGTGGCAGCACCGGCACCGCGCGCCCTGCCCGCCCCCGCCGCCATCCCCGCCCCGCGCAAGGTCAGCGTGGCAGGCGGCGGAGGCAGCGGTATGGAAGACTGGTCCGAGTTCTAGGATCAGCTTGAACGGCGCTTCCAATGTCGCCAAGTTCCTGATCTGCCGTGAATTGAGGCAGGCATAGTGGGGGGCGAGACATGAAGGCGGCGGCAGGCGTGCGGTTGATTGCAATGGGGTGGGCCTTGGCAGGGGCCGTGCCCGAGAGCCAGGCTGCCGAAGCCACGGCACCGGCCAAAGCGGGCCCGATCGTGGTCGATACCGCCGCTGCCTGGACACACGGCCCCACCGGCATCGTTTTGCCAGCAGCGATCGGGGCATTCACCCGCACGGAAGTATCGCAGAGCGATCATGGCCTGGCGGATGTTTCGATCCTTTATCAGGACAACGTCAGCCGCACCGCGCTGACCGTCTACGTCTTTCGCGCTGGTTGGCCGCAGGCGCCATTGTGGGCAGACCGATTGAGCCAGGTGATGGCGATGAGCGCGCAGCGCAACGGCGGCACGCTGGCAGGGCCGCCCAGCTTTGCCGCGTTTGCTCCCACAGGCCATGTAAATGCCAGCGCGCTGCGCGTGGTGCAGGCAGTGCAAGGCGGACAATGGCAGGCGACCGGGGCGGTGGTCATTCCTTACGGGCCGTGGCTGGTGACCATGCGGATGAGCTCTGCCACGCTCGACGCCAAGGCACTGGACGCCCAGTTGACTACAGCGGCCGCAGCCTTGCACGTGCCAGCCCCGGCCCAGCCGCTGCCTGCCGCCGTGCCGATTATCGCCTGCACCGATACGCTGACGCTCAAACCGGCCAAGCATGTCGGACCAAGCAAGAGCAGCAATTCGTTGATCGACGCGTTGCTCGGGGCTGCGCTGGCCCAATCGCAAGGCGCCGCAGACGAGGCGGAGGCCAAGGGCGACGCCACCAGCGAACCGCCGCCCTATGCCGCTACGCTTTGCCGCGATCCATCATCATCGATCGATCACGGCGTTTATCGAGCACCGGACGACAGGCAGCGCTACGTCATCGCGCTCGGCGACGCTGGTATCACCCTGGCGGTCGGCCCTAACACCTTGTCCGCGCTGCTCGACAAGCGACTGACCTATAGCGCCACATTGACAATGTTCGACAAGGTCATGGTCTATCCGGCCTATGCGAGCCTTCCGCCACCAGACCAGGCGATCGCCGCACTCGACCGCGAACATCCACAAAGCGAAACATCGGACGGCAAATCGATCACGATCCATCCGTGAACCTTGCGCACCACGCCCAACCGACGAGCTTGGGTAATTTCAGGCTCAGCCGTCAGCGTTGGGACCGCTGGCGCCGTCGCTGCCGCCGGCGTCATCGTTGCGCTTGCCACGGATGAAATCGAAGCGGATGCGCACCCAGGCGCCAACCTGGGGCGTGCCGTTGATGCGCGGCGGGCGGACCAGGAACTGCCAGGCGGCCTGGCGCAGCACGCGGGCCATGCCCGAACCGCGCGGGCTTTCGTCCAGTTCCTGGCAATCGTCGACATGGTAATCGGCAATCGTACGGCAGGCGATGATCGCCCACCGGCCCGAGGCTTGCCCCGGCCGCATATAGCCATCGATTTCCGCGTCGCGCGGCTCGCGATACCACTGCGCGTTATAAAGGCGCGAACCATCCGGCGCGGTGCCGGCCGTGCCGCCGCCGCCACCGCCGGCAGAGGCCTGCTGCGCCGCGCTGCCGGTGCCGGCGGGGCCGGTCATTTTGGAAATGTCCGACGCGGCAAAGTCTGATCGCTTCATCGGGATGAAGCCCTCGGGCCAGACCACCTTGTTGTCCGTCGGCACGACCACGCGCGGCGGGGTGGCGGCCGCCGGTGCCGTGGCCGCGGCATGGGTGGCCTGCTGGGCGGCCTTCTGCTGCTTGGGTGTGGGGTTTTCGCTCTTTTCGCCGGCCGCAGCGGACAGATTGACCGCGGTCAGCGTGCCGCCCTCGTGCTTGGCCGGTGGCTCGTAGAGGCCCACGGAGAGAAGTGCCGCCAGCAAAAGCAGCGACATGGCCAACGCCAGCACGAACGAGATGGAACGGCGGCGAGGGGCTGCGCCATAGCGCCCACCCCCTTCCGCAAGCAGCACGTCTTGCATCAAGGCTCCGTCACCGCAGGGTGCCCGTGCGCCGCGCATGCGCGCGGACACTCCTGCAAGCGGCCGCCCTATACCAAGGCTGCCAGTGACAAAACCCTCCGATTGCGTCCCACCCTTCGCCCGCCCCAGAAAAAAAGCAGTGCGCGGGAAAGGATAGCCACCTCAATCGCGCGGGCCGAGCTTTTCCAGTTCCACGCTGTCGAACATGGTGCGTACGGCGGGACGCTGCTTGATCTGCTCGATCCAGCGCACCAGGTGCGGCGTATCCTCGCGGTTGACCAGCTCGGCAAACCCGAACTGCATGCCGTTGGCGATCGCAAAATTGCAGATATCCGCCAGCGTATATTGCTCAGGGACCAGCCATTCATGATCGCGCAGGTGATCGTCCAGGCGCCGCACCGAAAAGGCGATCTTGCGCATTTCCTCGTCCAGCAGGTCCTGCGGGAAGCCTTCGCGGGCGCGGCGCCATTTCACCTGCTGCTCCACCACGGGGATGGCCTTAACCTTGTCCTCGAACTCCTGGTCAGACAGCCCCTGCACCATCTTGCCGACATAGCGGTGCCAGCCGATGGTCGAGACGCACCAGCAGAAGTATTCGTCCACCCACTTGGTCCATACCCGCATCTGCGCGCGACCATAGCTGTCGGCCGGGCGCAGCGAAACTTGCGTGGGATATTCATCTTCCAGGTATTCGCAGATCACCGTGCTTTCGGTGATGACCTTGTCGCCATCGACCAGGGCGGGAACCTGCCCGCGCGGGTTGATCGCCTTGAACCAGTCGGAATGATGCTCGAACTTGGCCGGGTCGAGCCGATTGGCCTGGAACGGCAGCCCCTTTTCGAACAGGGTCAGCAAAGGCTTCATGGAATTGGCGGCGGGACCGAAACTGTAGAGCTTGAGCATGGAGCCTGTTATCCTCGGGCCTGTTATCCTCTCCCGGGCTGCGGCCCGGTCTTGTCCACGCAGCCTAACGATTGTTTGCAAACCTAACAATACCCGATCGGAGAATTCGCATGAGCTTTACCGGACACTGTGCCTGCGGGGCGGTGAGCGCCACCATTTCTGCGCAGGAACCGGTGGCGGTGCGCCAGTGCTGGTGCCGGCAGTGCCAGCAGGCCGCTGCCGGCGGCTGCACCAACAATGCGGTGTTCCCGGCCGAGGCCGTTGCCATCGCGGGAACCCTGGGATCGTTTTCCTATGTGGCGCCATCGGGGAACACGCTCACCCAGTTTTTCTGCCCGGCCTGCGGCACCGGGGTCATGGCCCAGTCATCGGGTCGCATGCATCTGCGCACGGTGCGCCTGGGCTTTCTCGATCCCGGCCATGGGCTGGAACCCGATGCGGTGATCTGGACCGACGATGCGCCGGCCTGGGCGCAGATCGACCAGCGCGCCGCCAGCTTTGCCGGGCAACCGCCCGCGCCCGGCCAGCCGGCTCAATAAAGCAGGAAGGGCGCGCGTTCTTCGATCCAGCTGGCCTCGTCCGGGTCGGCCACGGCATCGAGATCACCGGCCTGCGCGGCGCGGTCATCGACCCATGCGCGCAAGGCCGGGCCGCCGTTGATCACGTCGATCGCCAGCTTGTCGAGCACGTATTCATAGGGGAAATCGCGCCACAGCGGATAATCGGGAGTGAGGTTGCGGATGGCCTTGAACGCCAGCGCCTGAAGCCGCCAGGGGCGGAACGCGGCGTGATCGTAAAACGGGCCTTCGGGATGCAGCATCAGGCCGTGGCACAGGTGGCCGACATGCTTGTGAAACGTCGGCTCGAACCAGCATTCGCGGATTGCGGTGCCGGCCAGCCAGTGCGGCGCCAGCCGGGCCATTTCTGCCTTCACGGCCAATGCATCGACATCCGGCGCGCCGAACAGCACTTCGAGCGGGCGGGTGGTGCCGCGCCCTTCGGAAAGGGTGGTGCCTTCAAGCATCACGGTGCCGGCATAGGCGCGCGCCATGGCCAGGCTTGCCGCATTGGGGCTCGGGTTGATCCAGATGCGGTTCTGCGGCCAGCCCATGCCCGGCGCGGCATCGGGGTGCCAGCCTTCCATCGTGATGACGCGGTAATCCACATCAAGGTTGTAGTGCGCGATGAACCAGCGGCCCATTTCGCCCAGCGTCATCCCATGGCGCATCGGCATCGGCCCGGCGCCGACAAAGCTCTCCCAGCCCGGCACCAGCCGCGTTCCTTCGACCGGGCGCCCGGCCGGGTTGGGCCGATCGAGCACCCACACCGCCTTGCCGGTGCCGTGGCAGGCTTCCAGCAGATAGAGCAGCGTGGTCACGAACGTGTAGATGCGGCAGCCCAGATCCTGCAGATCGAACAGAAAGACATCGGCCGTATCGATCATCGCGGGCGTCGGCCGGCGCACTTCGCCATAGAGGCTGAACACCGGAATGCCCAAGGCCGGATCGCGATAGTCCGGCGATTCGACCATGTTGTCCTGCTTGTCGCCTTTGAGGCCATGTTGCGGCCCGAACGCGGCGCTTAGCGTCACAATCGGGCATGCGGCCAGCGCATCGAGCGCGTGGACCAGGCCATCGGTAAGCGAGGCGGGATGGGCCACCAGGGCCACGCGGCGGCCGGCGAGCGGCGCACGCAGCGCAGGCTCGGCCAGCAGGCGATCAAGTCCGGTCTTCATGGCGCGTGGGGTGCCTCAACCCGCGCGGCGAAGCAAGCCGCATGGTGGAAATCGGGTTTGCCGCGCGGATGGGCCAGAGCCCAATAGGATTTGACCCCGCCCGCCTCTTCCAGAACCGCGCTGAGCCCCATGCGCCAGGGCAGCGGCGGCAGGCCGGCAATCGGCAGCGCCGCATCGAAAATCAGCACATCCTGCCCACGGCGCGGCGTGATCACCGGTTCGCGCGGGAGCGGGCGCGGCGCCATACCCTCGCGATAGCCATCGAAATCATAGGCCGCCCAGCGCTCCGAAGCGGCAAAGTTGAATTCGGCATAGGCGCCGCCAGCGGCCGGATCGTCTTCGCCCAGGAACAGTTCGAAACAGGTCGATTGCCACAGCCCATCGGTGCGCGCACGGCCGGAAAACGGCGGCACGACCAGCGCCGAGGTGCCCTCCACCCGCCAGCGCAGGCACAGCCAGTGATCGTCCATCGAGATGATGCGCGCCGCAACCTGCCGCACGGCCAGCGCCGGGTGATCGGGATGGGCAACAAGCAGCGCCGGTTCCAAGGCACGTCCTTTCATGCTAGGCGCCCCGCTCCACATCGAGGCAACCATGACCGAATACAAGTCCGACCTGCTGCGCCTGCTGTCCGAGCGGGGCCATATCCACCAGTTGACCGATGCGCAGGGCCTTGATGCCCTGGCGGCCAAGGAAATCGTGGTGGGCTATAATGGCTATGACGCCACCGCGCCATCGCTCCATGTCGGCAACCTGGCGTCGGTCATGCTGCTGCGCCGCCTGCAACAGGCCGGGCACAAGCCGATCGCACTGATGGGCGGCGGCACCACCAAGATCGGCGATCCTTCGGGCAAGGACACCAGCCGGCAGATGCTGACCGAAGAAATCATCGCCAGCAACATCGCCGGGATCCGCAAGGTGTTCGACCGCCTGCTGACGTTTGACGACAGCGCCACCGGGGCCACGCTGGTCAACAACGATGAATGGCTGTCGCAGCTGGGCTATATCGACCTGCTGCGTGACGTGGGGCCGCACTTCACCGTCAACCGCATGCTGACGTTCGATTCGGTCAAGCTGCGCCTGGATCGCGAACAGCCGCTGACGTTCCTAGAATTCAACTACATGATTCTCCAGGCCTATGACTTCCGCGAGCTGGCGCTGCGCCATGGCTGCCGCCTGCAGTTCGGCGGGTCTGACCAGTGGGGCAACATCGTTAACGGCATCGAGCTGACCCGGCGCATGAACGGGATCGAGGTCTATGGCGCGACCACGCCGCTGCTGACCACCGCCGATGGCGCCAAGATGGGCAAGTCGGTCAACGGCGCCGTCTGGCTGAACGAGGAACAGCTGCCCAACTACGATTTCTGGCAGTTCTGGCGCAATACCGACGATCGCGACGTGGGCCGCTTCCTGCGCATCTTCACCGACGTTCCGCTCGACGAGATTGCCCGCCTGGAAGCGCTGCAAGGCAGCGAGATCAACGCCGCCAAGACGGTGCTGGCCAACGAGGTAACCGCGCTGATCCGGGGCCGCGAGGCTGCCGAGGCTGCCGAGGCAACGGCCAAGGCCACGTTTGCCGGCGGCGGCCTGGGTCAGAACCTGCCGACGCTGGAAGTGGGCGAGCCCACGATCAGCGTGATCGAGGCGCTAATCGGCCTGGGCTTTGCCGCGAGCCGGGGTGAGGCCAAGCGCCTGATCGCCGGCGGCGGCGCCCGGCTGGATGGCGAGGCGATCACCGACGATACCGCCGTTATCGCGGTTTCGGCCGAGCGTAGGTTGTCTTCCGGCAAGAAGAAGCACGGCATAATCAAGCCCGCTTAACGACTTCCCGTTGCAGGGCGGCGGCAGGCCGCTGCCGCCCATTAACCAAATCTAAGTCAATCTGGATGTATTTTTCCCGCCTGTAATCCCTCATACCGGCAGGAGAAGCCATGTCCGGCGGCGCGCAGCTTTCAGTGACCGACCTGCGCCGGTCTACCCGCCACCCCGTTCACCTGCCGGTGATCGGGGAGCATCGCCGCCTGGGCGACGTGATGCTGAACATCGTCAACATTTCCACGACCGGCTTCATGGTGCGCGACACGCTCGACCTTGGCCGGGGTGAGCGGGTAACCATTCGCCTGCCCCAGATCGGCCGGATCGAGGCCTTTTTGGTGTGGAGCGATGAAAGCCGTGCTGGCTTCCAGTTCGAGCGGATCGTGCGGCACGATGATTTTGCCAAGATGATCAAGCAACTCCAGCCCAACACCCGCCTGCGCGGCAAGGGCTGATCGGGCGGGGGGGTGATCGGGCGCCGGCTGATCGGGGCCCGGCGCGATTGGCGCCGATCATGATTTTCTGAAACGACGACAAACAATTGTTGGCTTGGCAAAGCCCTGGGCCGCTGCCACAGACCAAGCCGTGACCGACACCCCTGCCCCGGCGCCCGATAGCCCTTCATCACCGTTCCAGATTGCCGATTTCCGGCGGTTCTGGGTGGCACGCCTGTTTTCCGTCCTGGCCACGTCCGGCATGGTCGTGGTGCTGGGGTACCAGCTTTATGACGTCGCGCGCGGCCAATATGGCATGGGCATCAAGGAAGCGGCGTTTCAGCTTGGCCTGATGGGGCTGGTGCAGTTCCTGCCGCAGTTCGTGCTTACGCCCGTCGCCGGCGTCGTCGCCGATCGGTTCGACCGGCGGGTGATCGCCGGGCTGACCATGGTACTCGACGCGCTGATCGCGCTGGTGCTGACGATCGCCACCGCCAGTGGCACGCTGTCTCTGCCGCTGCTGTTTGCCATGGCCGCAGCGCATGGCACCAGCCGCGTGTTCATCGGCCCGGCCCTGTCATCGATCGCGCCCAACATCGTGCCGGCCAAGCTCATGCCGCGGGCGGTAGCGATCAATTCCATGGCGTGGCAGATCGGCTCGATGGGCGGGCCAGCGCTGGCCGGCGTGCTCTTCGCCTTCTCTCCTGCCTTGCCCTATGGCGTTTCGGTGGCGCTGCTGGCCTTGGCCGCATTCGGCGCATTCGGCATTCGCCGCCTGCCCCCGCCAGCGGAAAATCGCCGTACGCACCCGTTTCGGCAGGTCGCCGATGGCTTTCGCTTCGTGGCGCACGATCGGTTTCTGCTGGGCTGTATCACGCTCGATCTTTTTGCCGTGCTGCTGGGCGGCGCAACCGCGCTGCTGCCGGTCTATGCCCGCGATATCCTGACATTCGATGGCCATTCCGTGGGTTCCTATGGCCTGGGCGTGATGCGGGCCATGCCGGGGCTCGGTGCGGCGCTGGTCGCGGCATTCCTGGCGCGGCGCCCGGTCGAGCGCGAGGTCGGCGCCAAGATGCTGCTGGCGGTCGCCGCCTTTGGCGTGGCGACAATCGGCTTTGGCCTGTCGCGCAACCTGTTCCTGTCGCTGGCGATGCTGGTGCTGATCGGCGCGGCGGACATGGTTTCGGTCTATATCCGCACCACCTTGGTGCAATTGCACACGCCAGACACCGTGCGCGGCCGCGTCTCGGCCATCTCGGGCCTGGCGATTTCCTGCTCCAACGAACTGGGTGACATGCAATCGGGCGTGGCTGCGGCCCTGCTTGGCGCAACCGGGGCGGTTGTGTTTGGCGGGGTGGGTGCGATAGTCGTTACTCTGGCCTGGGCGATCGGCTTTCCCGAATTGCGCCGCGCCCGGACCTTTGCTGCAAAATACCAATCCTGACCCGCTCAACACCAAGGAGCACACGCGACATGAAAGCGGATTCCATTCTCGCCACGATCGGCAACACGCCGCATGTTCGCCTGTCCCGCCTGTTTCCCGACCACGAGGTATGGGTGAAGAGCGAGCGCACCAATCCAGGTGGCTCGATCAAGGACAGGATCGCATTGGCCATGATCGAGGCGGCCGAAGCCGACGGCAGCCTCAAGCCCGGCGGCACCATCGTGGAGCCGACCTCGGGCAATACCGGCATTGGCCTCGCCATGGTGGCGGCGGTCAAGGGCTACAAACTCGTGCTCGTCATGCCCGAATCGATGTCGATCGAGCGGCGCCGGCTGATGCTTGCCTATGGGGCCACGTTCGATCTGACGCCGCGCGAAAAGGGCATGAAGGGCGCGATCGAGCGCGCCAAGGAACTGGTGGCCGAAACGCCGGGCGCCTGGATGCCCCAGCAGTTCGACAATCCCGCCAACGTGGCCGTGCACGTGCGCACCACCGCGCAGGAAATCCTGGCCGATTTCGCCGATAGCCCGATCGACGTGCTGATCACCGGGGTTGGCACCGGTGGCCACCTCACTGGTTGCGCCGAGGAACTCAAGAAGCACTGGCCCGATTTCAAGGCCTATGCCGTGGAACCGACGCTCTCGCCGGTCATTTCCGGGGGGCAGCCCGCGCCGCACCCGATCCAGGGCATCGGCGCCGGGTTCATTCCGGGCAACCTGCACACCCAGGCAATCGACGGCGCGATCCAGGTCGATCCGGCCGATGCCAAGGAATGGGCCCGCCGCTCGGCGCGCGAGGAAGGCCTTCTGGTCGGCATCTCCTCGGGCGCGACGCTGGCCGCCATCGCCGCCAAGCTGCGCGAACTGCCCGCCGGCAGCCGCGTGCTCGGCTTCAACTATGACACCGGCGAGCGCTACCTCTCGGTGCCCGATTTTCTTCCGGAGTAACCAGCCTTGAGCCTTGAACGCATCGATTATGCGCATGGTGACGTGGCGCTGACGGGGTGGCTTGCCCGCCCCGAAGGCACCCCGCGCGGCGCGATCCTGATCCTGCCCACCATCGCCAACGTCAACGCCGGAATGGAACAGCGTGCACGCATGCTGGCCGATCAAGGCTTTGTTGCCATGGTCGCAGATTTCTATGGCGAGCCGGTGGAAAGCTTTGAAGCGTCGTTCCCGCTGGGCAATGCCCTGCGTGCCGATGTCGATCACTACCGCGCCCGCATCACCGCCGGGCTCGACGCGCTGGCCAAGGCGGCGCCGGGGCTGACGCTGTCGGCGATCGGCTATTGCATGGGCGGCCAGGCGGCGCTGGAACTGGCGCGCATGGGCGCACCGATCGTGCTGGCGGCCAGCTTCCACGGCCTGCTCACCTCTGATCGCCCGGCCACGGCGGAAACCCCGATCAAGCCGCGCCTGCTGATCTGCCACGGCGATGCCGATCCGCTCGTCCCGCGCGAGCAGGTACTGGATTTCTGGAAGGAAATGGATGCCGCCAGCGGCAACTGGCACTTCCATGCCTATGCCGGGGTCAAGCACGGGTTCACCGATCCCGACAGCGAGGCGCGCGGCAAGGATTTCCTCGGCTACAACGCCAGCGCCGACCGCCAATCGTGGCTGGCGCTGACCGCGCTGCTCGACGAAATCTATAGCTGATATCCATCCGCCGCGAGGCGGTGGCCGGGCCGATCAGGCCGGGCCGCCGCCCTCGGCACCTTCCAGTTGCTGCACTTGCGCGACGAAGCCTTCCAGCTCGGCAATCGTGCTGGCGATATCGGCCTGCTGGCGCACCAGAGCAGCGATGCGTTCGCGGCACTTGGCGATCGTCACCTTGCGCTGCTGCGCACGGCCATCGCCCAGATCGTAGAGATCGATCATCTCGCGAATGTCAGCCAGGCTGAAACCGACGTTCTTGGCGCGCATGATCCACGCCAGTCGCGCCCGATCACGCCGGGAATAGATCCGCGCCGTGCCGTGCCGCGTCGGCGAAATCAGGCCCTCGTCCTCGTAGAACCGCAGCGCCCGCGCGGTTACGCCGAATTCGGCCGACAGGTCGGTGATGGTGAACTGGTCGCGGGCCAGGGCATCGGGCCGGTCGAGATGGCCAGTGTGGGAAGAGGCGGGCACGGTGTCCATGCCCGCCACGATACCGCGCAGCTTACGTAAACGTCAAACCTCAATCCGCTCCAGCGTCCCTTGCGGGGTAATCCGGCGATAGAAGCAGCTTTGCGCCAGGGTGTGGCAGGCCGGGCCAACCGGCTCGACCCGCAGTTCGAGCGCATCCTGGTCACAGTCCACGCGGATTTCGAGCACCTTGAGCACGTGGCCCGAGGTTTCGCCTTTCATCCACTGCTTCTGGCGCGAGCGCGACCAGAAGTGCGCCAGACCGGTTTCGCGCGTGCGGGTGATCGCCTCGGCATCCATGTGCGCCAGCATCAGCAACTGCCCAGTGCGGTGATCGATCGCCACGGCGGTGACCAGGCCGTGAGAATCGAAGCGCGGCATGAAGGCGGTGCCCTGTTCGCGCTGTAGCGAATCGTTATCGACCGACACGGTAGGTAATTCCCTTCTGCAAACGGGCTGCCACAGCATACATTGTTGCACGATAACCACATGGCCTGGGCAAAATCGGCGGCATACGCATGTCCCCCTTCCTTCCGGCGGCGCAATCGTCAAGAAAGAACGTGCGGTTTGAGGGAACCGCGATCTGAACCGCCGAAAGGCGGCGCGGCAAGCGCCAAAGTTCAGGGACACGCGAGGGACCGGGGGGCTGGTTCGACCTTCTGACTAGGAAGGCGCAGCCATCTGGAGATATTGAGCGACGGGGTTACGGTCAGGGCCGAGAGGGAGCCCCGTCAATCACAAGGTTTCGTCACGAAACGCCCGGGCCGCAAGGTTCCGGGCGTTTTCGGTTTGATGCCGCTTGCATCGCGCCTGTCGCCCGCGAATCAACTCTCCTTTTTTACCCCCGCACTTCGGCCTCGCGCAGCACGCGGGCAAAGCAGGCGATCTTGACCTTGGCCGCGCCGGCGCGGCGCAGCGCCCGCACGCAGGCATCGCTGGTGGCGCCGCTGGTCAGCACGTCATCGACCAGCAGCACCTGGGCACCGCGCAAAGACGCGGCGTGGCGCGGATGAGGCGCGATGGCGCCCG
>NZ_KE148488.1:0-12295 GCF_000410615.1 Novosphingobium sp. B-7
ACGGCCATTTTTCCACAGGGGTGCCATAGCCGGAATAATTTCATATTTAACAATGGATTAGATTGAAATTTTTCTGCCATTTTGCAGCGATTGCCGGTGATGGACGCATGCCGGAAGTGCGATAAATCCGCAGACTCGCCCCGTGTGAGTCGGATTCGCCACGCCAAATCGGATTGAAGCTGCGCAAGCGCGCGCTGGACGGCATCGGGCCGATGCAATAGTTCGTTGCAAACTCGGGAGCTTAGCCATTTCCAAGCCTTATCTTGTCGCCGCCCTGCTTATGGCGCTCTCTTGCCCGGCGGCAGCGATGGCCGACAGCGTATCGCTAACGGCACCGCAGTTGTTCGAACTCGCCGACCGCGCCCGCGACAGCGGCGATTTTGCCACCGCCGAAACCGCCTATCGCGCCCTGGCGGACAATCCCGATATCGACCTGCGCAACGAAGCGCGGTTTCGCCTGGCGCTGATGCTGGCGGATCGCGAGCACAAGTTGAAGGACGCAGCCCTGATCCTGCGCCGCATTCTGGACGAACGCCCCAACGCGCAGCGCGTGCGCCTGGAACTGGCGCGGGTTCAGGCGATGATGGGTGACCTTGGCGCTGCCCGCCGGGAAATGCGCGCGGCCCAGGCTAGTGGGCTGCCGCCCGACGTGGAGCGCATGGTGCGGTTCTATGCTGCCGCACTCAAGGCGCGCAAACCCTTTGGTGGCAGCCTGGACGTGGCGCTGGCGCCCGACAGCAACATCAACCGCGCTACCCGGTCCAACACGCTGGGTACGGTGATCGGCGATTTCACGCTGGACCAGGATGCCAAGGCCAGATCGGGCCTGGGTTTGGCGCTGCGCGGGCAGACCTATTTTCGCACCCCGCTGGAAAAGAATGCCACCCTGCTGGTGCGGGCCAATGGATCGGGCGATCTTTACCGCGATGAGCGCTTTGACGATATCCTGATCGGCATCCAGGCCGGCCCGGAATATACGCTGGGTGCCGACCGGTTGACGCTCGCCGCCGGGCCGACCTGGCGATGGTATGGCCTCAAGCCCTACAGCACGTCGGTGGGGGTGAGTGCCGATTTCCTCCATCCCATGGGCAAGACGATGCAGGGCCGCCTCGGCCTGGGCGTGACCCATACTGCCAACCGGCGCAATGCCTTGCAGACCGGCGATGTCTTTGCCCTGTCGGCCGGGCTCGATCGTGCGGTATCGGCCCGCCTGGGAGGCGGGGTGCAGGCCTTCGTCAACCGCACGAAGGCCCGCGACGCGGGCTGGTCGGACGTGACCGGCGGTGGCGCGGTCTATGCGTTTCGCGAAATCGGCCGGACCACCGCCGTGATCAGCGCCAGCTACAGCCACCTCGAGGCCGATGCCCGGCTGTTCCTCTATCCGCGCCGCCGGATGGATGACCGCTTTTCCGTGGTGGCCAGCACCACCTGGCGTGCGCTGCAATGGCAGGGCCTGGCCCCGATCACGCGCCTGCGGTGGGAGCGCAACCGATCGACCGTGGGCATCTATGACTATCGCCGGGTCGCGGCCGAAGTGGGCATTACCGCCGCGTTTTGAGCGTGCGCTCCCCGCGGATTCAGGCGTGGCCGGTATCGGCGGCAAGATGGGCGGGATCAATGCCAGCGGCGCGCCAGGTGGCCGACCAGCGCTGTTCCCGCGGGGTATCGAACAGGATCGCGGGCGAGCCTTCGGCGGCATGCCAGCCGTGGTGGTGCATTTCTTCTTCCAACTGCCCCGGTCCCCAGCCGGCATAGCCCAGCGCCACCAGCCAGCGCGAGGGGCCGCGCCCTTCGGCAATCGCGCGCAGCACGTCCATCGAGGCGGAGAGCGTGCACAGCGGATTGACCGTGACCGAGCCCTCGCCGCCCCAATCGGGGGTGTGCAGCACGAAGCCGCGCCCGGTTTCCATCGGGCCACCATGCAGCACCGGTACATCGGGCGCATGGCCCGGATCTATGCCTACATCTTCCAGCAGGCCGTGAAAGCGGATGCCGGCACGTTCCTCTCCCAGGCCAATGCCGAGGGCGCCGTTGGCATCGTGCAGACACAGCGCGAGCACCGCGTGATCGAAGCGCGGATCCATCATGCCGGGCATGGCAAGCAGCAGGCGCCCAGCAAGATCGTGCGGGGCAAGATCGGCAGCGGCAGGTTCGGTCATGATGGCAGACTTTTTCAGGCGGCGGCCGATGCGGCAGCGGCGGCGGTGGCAGCGCGTTCGCTGGCACCCCCCGGACCACGGTCTTCGGCCACGTCGATCAGGCGCTTTTCCAGGTTGCGCAGGCGGTTCTCGCTGGTCACCTTCTCACCCAGGATATCGGTGACATAGAACGTATCGACCGCGCGTTCGCCATATGTGGCGATGTGAGCGGAATGGACCACCAGCCGCGAATCGAACAGGGCATGCGCCAGGCGGCCGAGCAGCGCGGGCCGATCGCGCGCGCCCACTTCCACCACGGTGAAGCGGTTGGACGCCTTGTTGTCGAAGATCACGATCGGCTGCACGTCGAACGCCTCTGCCCGGGGGCGAGCGAGCGGCCGCGCGGCGAGCTGGGGCATGAGCTTGACCCGGTTGGACAGGGCATCGGCGATGCTGTTCTTGAGCCGTTCGATATGGCGCGCTTCGTTGAGCGGGCGGCCAAGCGGGTCCTGCACCAGGAAATTGTCGACCGCGAGGCCATTGCGCGTGGTGTGGATGCGCGCATCGATGATGTTGCCCCCCGCCAGGTGGATCGCGCCGGCCAGGCGATAGAACAGCCCGGCGTGGTCTGCGGCCAGCACGGTAACCAGCGTGGCGCCGCGCGCGGGATAGTAATGCGCCTCTACCGACAGCGGCTCGCCCAGGGCGCTATCCATCTGCTGGAGGTTGAGCGCGATGATGTCTTCGGGTTCGGCAATCCAGTAGGCATCGCTCAGCTGCCGGCCGACCGTGCCGATCAGCGCGTCGCGTTCCTTGAGCAGTTCGCCCACGGCCTTCTTCTTGGCGGCGATGCGTTCGGGCCGGCCGTGCTGTTTGTGGCCGAGACGCAGCATTTCCTCGGTCTGGATGAACAGGTCACCCAACAGCTGGCGCTTCCACGAATTCCAGATCCCTGGCCCGACCGCGCGGATATCGACGATGGTGAGGATCAGCAGCAGGCGCAGCCGTTCGGCGCTTTGCACCTGCGCGGCGAAATCGGCGATCGTCTTGTAGTCGGCGAGATCGCGCTTGAACGCGGTGGCGCTCATCAACAGGTGCCAGCGCACCAGCCACGAGACGAGCTCGGTCTCTGCCGCCGACAGGCCCAGCCGCGGGCACAGCTTGCGCGCCACTTCGGCCCCGAGCACCGAGTGATCGCCGCGCCGACCCTTGGCGATATCGTGCAGCAGCGTGGCGACATAGAGCACGCGGCGCGAGGCAACCTTCTGCACCACGTTGCTGGCCAGGGGATGCAGTTCGCGCTCCTCCCCTTTTTCGATGCGGGCGAGCAGGCCGATGGCGCGGATGGTATGCTCGTCCACCGTATAGTGGTGGTACATGTCGAACTGCATCTGCGCCACCACGCGCCCGAAATCGGGAATGAAGCGGCCAAACACGCCGGCCTCGTTCAGCCAGCGCAGCACGGTTTCGGGATCATGCGGGCTGGTCAGCAATTCCAGGAACAAGGCATTGGCGCGCGGGTCCTTGCGCACCGCGCCATCGATCAGGCCAGCATCGCGCCGCGCCAGGCGCATCGCATCGGGATGGATTTCCAGCCCGTGCTTGTCGGCCACCACGAAGATCTCGAGCAGGCGCACGGGATCGACGGCAAAGAAATCGTCGGCCGGGACCGACACCTTTTCCGCGACGATGGGAAAGCCCGAAACCTTGCGCTTGCGGCGCTGGCGCAGCGCGGCGAAGAAGCCGGGCTTGGTGCGGGCAAACTGTTCATCGAGCTGGGCCATGAACACGCCGGTGAGCGAGCCGACCTGCTTGGCCTGGAGAAAGAAGAACTGCATGAAGCGTTCGACCGAGCTTTTGCCCGGACGATCGGCAAAGGCCATGCGCGCGGCCACTTCGCGTTGCAGGTCGAATGTCAGGCGATCTTCGGCGCGGCGGGTGATCATGTGCAGGTGGCAGCGCACCGCCCAGAAGAAATTCTCGGCGCGGTGGAACGCGCGATATTCCGCCGCCGTGAGCAGGCCGACATCGACCAGTTCCGATGGATCGCGCACCTTGTGGACATATTTGCCGATCCAGTAGAGCGTGTGCAGGTCGCGCAGCCCGCCCTTGCCCTCTTTCACATTGGGTTCGACCACATAGCGGCTGTCGCCGAGCCGCTTGTGCCGCTCGTTGCGTTCGGCCAGCTTTTCGGCGACGAATTGGCGCTCGGTGCCGGCGGCGACCTCGGCCCAGAAGCGGCGCGCCGCTTCTTCATAGACGTCGCGATCGCCCCAGACGTAACGCCCTTCGAGCAGCGCCGTGCGGATCGTCAGGTCGCTCTTGGCCATGCGCACCGTATCATCGAGCGAGCGGCTGGAATGACCGACCTTGAGGCCAAGGTCCCACAGGAAATAGAGCATCGCCTCGATCACCTGCTCGCACCACGCGGTGGGCTTGTTCGGCGTGACGAACGCGATGTCGACATCGGAATGCGGCGCCATCTCGCCCCGGCCATAGCCACCCACGGCCAGCACGGCGATGCGCTCGCCCGTCGTGCGGTTGCTGGCGCGATAGACCTGGCCGATCACATAGTCGTGAATCACCCGCACCAGCTGGTCGACCAGGAAGGCCTGGCCCTGGGCGCATTCATAACCTGCCGAGGGCCTGCCGCGCAGGCGCCGGGCCAGTTCCTCGCGGCCATGGGCCAGCGCGGCGCGCAGATGCTCGACCACTACGGGCCGGGCGCGCGAGGGATCGCCATCGGCTTGCGCCACGGCCTGGGTCACCGCCTCGGCAAGGGTGCGACGGTCGATAATGGCGCGCTGGTGGGCGATGCGGGGCAAGGTCATGCCCCCTCATTAAACGAGGTGGCGTTAAGGGGAAACAGCGCAGGCATCCAAGTTTTCACGATAATCGCCGATTGGCCTCCCCCTTTCGGGCAGGATCGCGCGCGAACGACTGCGACCGGGCTGTAACGGCGCTGCCGCGCTTTTGGGATTTGCCAGCAGCTTGGCCCCTGTGCCAGAAGGCGCGCGAACCTGGGCAGGCTGGCAAGGCCTGGCCCACGGCCATCAGTTCACCGAATACGGAGCGTCGCGCTTGTCCCTTTTTCCGGCCCTTTCTGCCGCTGCGGCTGCCTCGTCGCACATGCCGCTGCATTGGGAGCAACTGCATCTCTCGCCCATCGCCTGGGATTTCGGCTTCTTTGCGCTGCGCTGGTATTCGCTGGCCTACCTCGCCGGCATCCTGCTTGGCTATTGGCATCTCTCGCGCATGATCCGCCAGCCGGGGGCGCCGATGGCCCAGCGCCACGCCGATGACCTGTTCTTCTATGCCACGCTGGGCATCATCCTGGGCGGCCGACTTGGCTATGCCACGTTCTATGCTCCGGAACTGTGGACCCACCCCAGCGAACTGGTCAAGCTGTGGCAGGGCGGCATGAGCTTTCACGGCGGCCTGATCGGCACCGTGCTGGCGATCGCCTTCGTCTGCTGGCGCAACCAGCTGAGCTTCATCCGGGTGTGCGACTATATCGCCCCATGCGCGCCGATCGGGCTGTTCTTCGGGCGCTGCGCCAATTTCGTGAATGGCGAGCTGTGGGGCCGCGTCACCACCGCCGATGTGCCCTGGGCCATGGTCTTTCCCGGCGCCGGTCCCAATCCGCGCCATCCCAGCCAGCTCTATGAAGCGCTGCTCGAAGGGGTGATCCTGGCCACCGTGCTGATCACGCTGTTCTGGAAAACCCGCGCGCGCTGGCGTCCGGGCCTGCTGATGGGCACGTTTGCCACCGGCTATGCGCTGTCGCGCTTCATCGTCGAATTCTATCGCGAACCCGACGCCCAGCTCGAAGACTTTGCCCTGCGCACCGGGCTGTCGATGGGCCAGTGGCTGACCCTGCCGATGCTGGCGATCGGCCTCACCCTGCTGGTTCGGGCCATGGCGCGCCCGCCGCTGGGCACCGTGACGCCGCCCCCGGCCGATTGAGCACGCCATGGCCGATGACAGCCTGCGCGCGGTCTTTGCCAGGCTGATCCGGGCGACCGGCCCGATCAGCGTGGCGCACTTCATGGCCGAATCCAACGCGCGCTATTACAGCACGCGCGATCCGCTGGGCACGGCCGGCGATTTCATCACCGCCCCGGAAGTGAGCCAGATGTTTGGCGAAATGATCGGGCTATGGCTGGCCGACATCTGGATTCGTGCCGGGAAGCCGCAGCCGGTCGCCTATGTCGAGGCCGGACCCGGCCGCGGCACCCTGGCACTCGATGCGCTGCGCGCTGCCGCGCGCCACGGCCTGGTGCCCGATGTACACTTCGTGGAAACCAGCCCGACACTGCGCGGTGTGCAGCGGCAGCGCTTTCCCCAGGCCACCTGGCACGATGATTTCTCCACCCTGCCGGCCGATCGCCCACTCATGGTGGTGGGCAACGAATTCCTCGATGCCCTGCCCGTGCGCCAGATCGTGCGCATGGCCGAAGGCTGGCGCGAGCGGATGATCGGCTGGGACGCGGCGGGCGAACGCCTGCTGCCGGTGGCCGGCACCCGCCCGATGGATGCCGCCGTGCCCGCAGACCGGGCCGATGCGCCCGAAGGCACGATCATCGAAACCTGCCCTGCGGCGGCGGCCGTCACGGCCGATATTGCCGCGCGGCTGGCCGCACAGGGCGGCGTGGCGCTGTGGATCGACTATGGCCATGCCGAGCCCCGCGATGGCAGCACGCTCCAGGCCGTGCGCGCCCAACACAAGGTCGATCCCTTTGCGCATCCCGGCGAAGCAGATCTTACCGCGCTGGTCGATTTTGCCGCGCTGGTGCCGGTGATCGCCGCGGCTGGCGCGCGCTGCGATGGTATTGTCACGCAGGGTGAATTCCTAAGATCGCTGGGGATCGAGGCACGCGCGGCTACCCTGGCTCGCCATGCACCCGACCATGGCCCCGCCCTGGCGCGTGCACTGGCCCGCCTGGTTGATCCGGCCGAAATGGGCAACCTGTTCAAGGCAATGGCATTTACTGCACCGCACTGGCCAACTAGCGCAGCATTCTAGCCAGTTTGTCGATTGCATTGCGGCAGCGCAAAATACGGCCCGTTGCTACACTAAAATGCTTGTTGGCAAAGCCGCAGTTCTGTGGCTATCACGCGTTATAACTGTTTGGGTCTGGCACGTGCATACCACGGCGGCCCGGCGCGCATGATACCCGGCGATGTTCGCCGCCGCGCGCAAGGAGGGGGAAATACCGTGCCCGGCCGTTTCCAGGCGGGGTGGCAGCAGGCAGGGATTATCAATGGCTGATGAGGCAATTGTGAACGCAAGCGGCACAGATTCGCCCGCCGTCCATGACGGTACGGGCGCCGATGAAGGCGTGCGCCGGCGCGATTTCATCAATATCGCGGCAGTGAGTTTTGCGGGTGTGGGCGGCCTGGCGGTGCTGGTGCCGCTGGTGTCGCAGATGGCACCTTCGGCTGACGTGCTGGCAGAAAGCTCGACCGAGATCGATATCTCGCAGATCGCGCCCGGCCAGGCGATCAAGGCGGTATTCCGCAAGCAGCCGGTCTTCGTGCGCAACCTGACGCCGGTGGAAATCGGCGAGGCCGACAAGGTGCCGCTGTCCAGCCTGCGTGATCCGCAGACCCTGGAAGAACGGACCAAGCCGGGCAAGACCAACTGGCTGATCACCATGGGCGTCTGCACCCACCTGGGCTGCGTGCCGCTGGGCGCCGGCGAAGGCGAGGTGAAGGGTGAATTCGGCGGCTATTTCTGCCCGTGCCACGGCTCGGTCTATGATACCGCCGCGCGCATCCGCAAGGGCCCGGCACCCAAGAACCTGGAAGTGCCGGTTTATGAATTCACGTCCGACACTGTCGTGAAGATCGGCTGAGGATAGACACGATGAGCTTTCCCTGGGCGAAACATTACAAGCCAAGCCACCCGCTGATGCAGTGGCTGGACGAAAAGCTGCCACTGCCGCGCTTCGTCTATAATGCTGTCGGCGCCGGCTATCCGGTGCCGCGCAATCTGAACTACATGTGGAACTTCGGCGTGCTCGCCGGGGTGTGCCTCATGCTGCAGATCGTGACCGGCGTGGTCCTGGCGATGCACTATGCCGCCAATTCCGGCGTGGCATTCGACAGTGTCGAGCACATCATGCGCGACGTGAACTGGGGCTGGATGCTGCGCTATGCGCACGCCAACGGCGCCTCGGCGTTCTTCGTGGTGGTCTATATCCATATCTTCCGCGGGTTCTTCTACTCCTCGTACAAGCCCCCGCGCGAAATGATCTGGCTTCTGGGTGTCACGATCTTCCTGCTGATGATGGCCACGGCCTTCATGGGCTATGTGCTTCCCTGGGGCCAGATGAGCTTCTGGGGCGCCAAGGTCATCACCGGCCTGTTCTCGGCCATCCCGGTGGTCGGCACGCCGCTGCAGCAGTGGCTGCTGGGTGGCTTCGCGCCGGATAACGCCGCGCTCAACCGCTTCTTCAGCCTGCACTTCCTGCTGCCCTTCGTGATCCTGGGCGTGGTGATCCTGCACATCTGGGCGCTGCACATTCCCGGTTCGTCCAACCCCACCGGCGTGGAAGTGAAGACCGAATCCGACACCGTGCCGTTCCACCCCTATTACACCGCCAAGGATGGCTTCGGGCTGGGGGTCTTCGCGATCCTCTACTGCACCATGCTGTTCTTCCTGCCGAACGCGCTGGGCCACCCGGACAACTATATCCAGGCCAACCCGCTTTCGACGCCGGCGCACATCGTGCCCGAATGGTACTTCTGGCCGTTCTACGCGATCCTGCGCGCCTTCACTGCCGATTTCCTGTTCATCCCGGCCAAGCTGATGGGCGTGCTGGCGATGTTCTCGGCAATCCTGGTGTGGTTCTTCCTGCCCTGGCTGGACACCTCGCCGGTGCGTTCGGGCCATTATCGCCCGCTGTTCCGCAAGTTCTTCTACCTGCTCGTGATCGACGTGCTGGTGCTGGGCTTCTGCGGCGGCTCGCCGGCCGAAACCAAGTATGTGCTGATCTCGCAGATCGCCGCCACGTACTATTTCCTCCACTTCCTGGTGATCCTGCCGATCGTCGCCTCGATCGAGAAGCCGGCCCCGCTGCCCTTCTCCATCACGCAAGCGGTGCTGGGCAAGGATGACCAGACCGCCCCGGCCGCCTGAGCCAGCGCGAACCGCACAAAGAGAGAGAACCCCATGGTCCGTCTTTTTGGTCCTCTTGTCGGCCTCTTCTTCGCCGTGGCGCTGCTCTGGTCGTTCGGAGTGGGCGCGATCCAGGCGATCCGCGAGCCCGAACCCGCCACGGCGGTGCAGGTCTATCACCTCGCCCCGCACGAGCCTGAACCCGGCTTCTCGTTCAACGGCGCCTTCGGCAAGTTTGACCGGGCCCAGCTGCAGCGCGGCTTCCAAGTCTACAAGGAAGTCTGCTCCAACTGCCACTCGCTCCACTTCGTGGCGTTCCGCGATCTGGCCGCGCTCGGCTATTCCGAAGCGGAAGTGAAGGCGATCGCCAAGGATTGGTCGAACAAGGCCAAGGTCGTCGATCCCAAGACCGGTGATGAAACCCAGCGCGACAACGTGCCGGCCGATCACTTCCCCAAGGTCTATTACGCCGGCACCGGCAACCCGCCAGACCTGTCGCTGGTCACCAAGGCCCGCCACGAAGGCCCGGAATACGTCTATTCGCTGCTGACCGGTTACCAGGATCAGCCGGCCGAACTGCTCAAGCGGTTCCCCGACAGCAAGACGCCCGATGGCCTCTACTACAACCCCTACTTCGCCAACCTGAACATCGCCATGCCGGCGCCGCTGGCCGACGACCAGGTTACCTATGGCGACGGGACCAAGGCCACCAAGCAGCAGATGGCTGCCGACGTTGCCGCGTTCCTGACCTGGACCGCCGAACCCAAGATGGAAAAGCGCAAGCAGACCGGCTGGGCCGTGCTTGGCTTCCTCCTCGCCGCGACCGTGCTGGCGTACCTCGCCAAGCGCAATATCTGGGCCCGGGTCCACTAAAGCCGGGCCACAGCGCCAAAACGAAAAGGCCACCGGAAACGGTGGCCTTTTTCATGGGTTGTCGGCACTGGCGGCGCTTTCAGCCGCTTCCTACGGCCTCCCCTCCCCTGGACATTAACCCATGACCTGCGACCTCAAGTCCCTGATCCGCACCGTGCCCGATTTTCCCGTGCCGGGCGTGCTGTTTCGCGATGTGACTACGCTGATCAGCCATCCCACCGGCTTTGCCGCCGCGATCGACCACCTCGCCACCCGGGCACAGGCCAGCGGCGCAACCCTGATCGCCGGGATGGAGGCGCGCGGCTTCATCTTTGGCGCCGCTGCGGCTGCGCGCGCGCAGCTGGGCTTTCTGCCGGTGCGCAAGCCGGGCAAATTGCCGGTGCCGACGCTGGGCGTCGACTATGACCTGGAATATGGCACCGACCGCCTGGAAATCGATCCCACCGCCATCGCGCCAGGACAGCGCGTGGCGATCGTCGATGATCTCATCGCCACCGGTGGCACGGCGCTGGCCGCGGCACAACTTCTGCGCGAGGCAGGCGCCGTAGTGACCCATGCGTTCTTCGTGATCGACCTGCCCGACTTGGCCGGGGCGCAGCGCCTGCGCAACGCGGGCCTGGTGGTAGACGCCCTGATGGACTTCCCCGGGCACTGACGGCAGCACCGCCACAACCCGCCCGCCCTTTGCGACGCCGCGCAGGGAGGGCGGGTCAGCCGCTCCGTCAATCCACCAGCATCAGCGCGTCGAGCGCAACCACGCCTTCGCCCTGCGGGTGCAGGATCACCGGGTTGAGATCGATTTCGCGGATCGACGGCTCGGCCCGCAACACCTGGCCCACCTTGACGATCAGCGCGGCCAGGGCCGGCACATCAAGCGCCGGAGAGCCACGATAGCCCGCCAGCAGCGCCGCGCTCTTGAGCTGCATGAGTTCGGCCTCGACCGCCTCCTGCGTCAGGTCGGCCGTCAGCAGGCGCACGTCCTGAAGAATTTCGGCGGTAACCCCGCCAAACCCGGCCAGCACCACCGGCCCCCATTCGGGATCGTTCTTGGCGCCCACGATCATTTCCACGCCGCGCTTGCCCATCGCCTCGATCAGCACGCCATCGAGCGTGATCGCCGCATCATAAGCCGCGACATTGGCAAACATGCGGGTCCAGGCCGCACGCACCGCCGCGCCATCGGCGAGATTGAGGATTACCCCGCCCGCGTCGCTCTTGTGGCCCAGCGCCGCCGCCTGCGCCTTCATCGCCACGGGATAGCCCACCGCGTCCGCTGCGGCCACGGCATCATCGGGCGTCGCGGCAAACTGTCCCTTGGGAAAGGCCACGCCGGCAGGGCCCAGCAGCTGCTTGGCCTTGTATTCGGGAATGACACCCGAAACATCGGCAAGGCCCGCTACCGGCAGCGCCGGCGCATCAGTGGCCGTCAGATCGCGGGCAGACCAGTGCGTCAGGCGGGTGATGGCGCGCAAGGCGCGCTCGGTGGTGGGGAACCACGGCACCCCGGCCGCCCGCAGCGCGGCAATGCGCTCTGCCGGAACCTGCGCCCCTTCGTCCAGCCCGGCAAAGATCAGCGGCTTGCTCAGGGGCTTGCCTTCGACCGCCGCAAGAATGGCGGGGAACTTGATCGCACAGGTAATCGCCTCGGCCTGGATGATCCCGGCCAGAACCGTACCGACGCGGTCGTCGGCCAGCAGGGCGTCGAGCGTGCGGGTATAGATCGCCGGCTCCGAAAGGCCCTGCGCGGTGATGTCGAGCGGGTTCGACACCGGCACGAACGGCGGCAACGCGGCGCGCAGTTCCGGCGAATCCTCATCATGCAGCGCGGCCAGTTCCAGGCCGAGTTCTTCCGCCAGGTCGAGCGTCAGCGCCTTGAATGCGCCGGATTCGCCCAGCACGGCCGCCTTGCCCGAAGGCGCGATCGGGCACAGCGCCGCGATCTCGGCAATATCGCCCAGTTCTTCCAGGGTTTCGGCAAAAATCACGCCGGCGCGCGCGACCATCGCGCGCATCAGCTTGTAATCGCCGGCCATCGCCCCGGTGTGCGTGGCCGCCGATTCGCGCGCCGCGCTGGATTTGCCGGGATGCAGCAGCACCACCGGCTTGCCCGCCGCCCGCGCGCGACGCGCCGCGGCCAGAAAGCGCTGCGGCTTTTGGGACT
>NZ_KE148488.1:12316-15962 GCF_000410615.1 Novosphingobium sp. B-7
CATGGCAATGGCGTGGGTGTCGGGATCGTCGACCAGCCAATCGACATAGTCCTCCACGCCGCTCGCCGCCTCGTTGCCGGTCGACACCGAATAGGAAACTCCGCATTCCCGCGCCAACAGCATGGTGCCCAGCACCGCCGCCATGGCGCCCGATTGCGAAACGATGCCCACCGCGCGCCGGCCGGCCGGCGGCACGGCATCGGTTTCCACGAAGGTCAGCGGAATGCGGTCGACATAGTTGACCAGGCCCAGGCAATTGGGGCCTTCCACCACCATGCCCCCCTCAGCCGCCAGCCGGGCAATCTCGCGCTGCTCGGCCAGGCCCTCTTCCCCACCTTCGGCAAAGCCGGCCGAAAAGATCACCACGCCGCCCGCCTTGCGCGCCGCCAGGCTGCGCACGGCATCGAGCACGCCAACGCGCGGAATGGCCAGCACTGCCACGTCCACCCCTTCGGGCAGGGCATCGACGCTGGCATAACAGGGCCGCCCGCCGATTTCGCTGCGCTTGGGATTTACCGGATAGATCGCCCCGGCATAGCCATTGCGATCCAGGTTGCTGAGCAAAGTAGCCCCCAGCGCGCCGGGCTTGTCGGACGCGCCGACCACGGCCACCGATTGCGGGCGCAGGAAACGGGCGATCGCCTGATGCGACAGAACGGGTTCAACAGCCATGACATCCTCCGAATTTCGCTATGACTTATAACAATCAGCGAAACGCGGCAAGCGGCGAGTGCGCGACTGGCCCAAAGGCCATCCACCGCAAACGCCGGAATGATAGGTAAGCCCGGGGTTGACGAAACCCGACTGCCCATGGCAAGCGCAAAGCCTGGATGCGGGCGGGTATAGCTTAGTGGTAAAGCCCTAGCCTTCCAAGCTAGTTATGCGGGTTCGATTCCCGCTACCCGCTCCAGAGCCTCCTCTCACGGGGTGCCAAAACGCCTCATAAGTGGCTGTTTTCTGCGGTTTTTCGGTGGTATAATTTCCGGGCAGTTCCGGACATGTTCCACTCAATCTCAGACGAATGATGGATCACTTGATGGACCTGCGGCCAATTTGCGCTGTCGGAGGTCCATCAACATGGCCGAAAAAGCAGGAAAATCAGGGCTTACGGCGGCATCTGTCGCGCGCGCCAAGCCCAAGGACAAGCCGTACAAGCTGTCTGACCGGGACGGACTATATCTCCTCGTGAAGCCGAGTGGAACCCGCTACTGGCGGATGAACTACCGCTTCCACGACTTCCAGCGCACGATCACCTTCGGCCGCTATCCAGAGGTGCTGCTGGCCGATGCGCGAGAACGTCTGCTGCAAGCTCGCCGATTGCTGGCCGACGGCATCGACCCGGTCGATCAGGCCAAGCTCAACAAGATTGCAGATTCGGTAGCAGCGTCGAACACCTTCAAGGCTGTTGCCGACGAATGGCTGGAGAAGGTCCGGCTTGAGGAGCGCGCCGCTGCTTCGATCAAGAAGTACGAATGGCAGTTGGGGTTGGTCATGCCGGCGATCGGCAGGCGGCCGATTTCCAAGATATCTGCGCACGAGGTGCTGCTGGCGCTCAAGAAGATCGAACGCACCAAAAAGTTCTACACCGCTACCAGCGTGCGCACGACGTGCAGCCAAGTGTTCCGCTTCGCCATCGCGACCGCACGCGCCGAGCGCGACGTCTGCGCCGACCTGCGCGGCGCGCTGGTCACGCCCAAGGTTGTTCACCGCGCTGCGATTACGACGCCCAAGGAGGCCGGGGCTCTCCTCCGCTCGATCGAGGATTATGAGGGCGACACGCAGACGCGCATCGCAATGCGCCTGTTGCCGCATGTCTTTGTTCGCCCCGGTGAGCTACGCCATGCCGAATGGAAGGAGATCGATTTCGACCGCAAGGTCTGGACGATCCCCGAGCACAAAATGAAAATGCGCCGGCCGCACGCCGTGCCGCTTTCCAAGCAGGCGATCGCGATTATTCGCGAGATCGAACACGATGCGGCCTACAGCCCTTACCTCTTCCCTTCATTGCGCTCGGCCAATCGGCCAATGTCGGACAACACAATCAACGCGGCTTTGCGCCGCATGAGCTACGGCAAGGACGAGATGACCGCCCACGGCTTTCGCGCCATGGCCGCAACGCTACTCAACGAAATGGGGCTGTGGAACGCCGACGCTATCGAACGCCAGCTTGCCCACGTCGAAGCCAACGCCGTTCGCCGCGCCTACACGCGCGGGCAATATTGGGAAGAGCGAGTGCGTATGATACAGCACTGGTCCGATTATCTTGATGGTCTGCGCGACGGCGCCAAGGTGCTGCGACCGAACTTCGGGCAAGCAGCGCTCGGCTGATGGCGATCAGTCGGGCCACGGTCGGATTCGACCAGATCGTGCCGTTCCTATGCAGTGCCGGGAACGGTGGTACACGCCGACATTTGCCGTTCGACTCGCAGCGCCTCGTCGATGATTGTCGCCGCCAATCAGGACGTACATACACTTGAGTTATCACCTCGAAACCGGTCGTAGGTTCATTCGGGTCACAACATGGTGCAAAAAGCAGCTCAAACATGGGCCTCGACACAAAGGTATCATGACGAGCATTTCATCCCGTGACGCGCTTAACTTCGCGGATGAAGAACGACAGATCGATTGGGCTGGAACATCGCGACAGTGTGGTGGGGAAGAAGATTTCCGAGAAGAACAGGCTGCGCAAAAGCAGGCCCAGATCACGTGCCGATGCTATCGGATCGCTTGAGCCAAGCTTTTCGAAAATCGGCTCCCACCGGTTTTGGCGGCGCAGCATGACATTCTCGACCAGTTGCATCAATTCAGGATCGCGGCGCGCCAGAATGAAGCACTCATAGCGCGCCAAAACATCGGTTCCGCGGGCCTGTGCCGAAACATTCAGCCACATGTCATGGCAACATTGCGCCACCACCTCCACCGTCGGACGGTCGCCACACATCGCCTCGATCCGGCTGATGATACCGTCCAATTGCTTGGCGTCGGCGGCGAAGACATGGCGGATCACCATCGCCACCAAATCCTCGCGCCGGCGGAAATAGGCCGATGTCGTGCCCTCCGGCAGGCCCAGATGCCGGTCGACGGCGCGATGGGTAAAGCCGCGGCTCCCATGCTCGCCCAGCACTTCGAGTGCGCCGCGCGCCAGTTCCTCGCGCCGGTTGCCATTGTCGCGGGTGCGCCCGGCGGCATTGGCCGGTTTTTCGCGCTGTTCGATCATGTTTTGCACTCTCTGCTGATTGCTTCTGCCTTTCGCCTGCCTTGCCTCGCTTGACAATAGCAGATGTATTCTACATTTGTAGAATCCATATGAAGAATCGCAAGCTCGAAGCAGGGCGGCGACAGGGGAGAGATGACGATGACCGTGAAGGTGTTGCGCAAGCTGTTGTTGGTGGGCGTTGGCATGGCCGCCGCGCCGCAGGCCCATGCCCAGATTCCGGCCCAGGCCCCGGCGCAGGCTGCGGCCCAGAGCCAGGCAACACCGGCCCCGGCCGCCGAAACGCCCGGCCTGCAGGACATCGTTGTGACCGCGCAGCGCCGCGTGGAAAGCGTGCAGAAGGCCGCCGTGGCGATCACCGCCGTGTCGGGCAGCGAACTGATCCGCGCGGGCGTGTCCGACACGACCAGCCTGCAGCGGCTGGGGTGGGGC
>NZ_KE148488.1:15981-20758 GCF_000410615.1 Novosphingobium sp. B-7
GCCTTCGGGCGGCACGACCAGCATCTATGTTCGCGGCGTGGGCACGCAGGCGGGCAATTCCTATGCCGAAAACGCCGTCGGCTTCAATTTCAACGGCGTGTTCATCGCTCGCCCCACGGCCCCCTCGGGTGTCTATTACGATCTTCAGCGCGTGGAAGTGGTCAAGGGTCCGCAGGGCACCCTTTATGGCCGCAACGCCACGGGCGGCGCGATCAACGTTTTGCCCAACCGCCCGAAGCTGAATGAACTGGGCGGGGACATCAACCTTGAGGCCGGGAATTATGACGCGCGCAAGGGTTCGGCGGCGATCAACCTGCCGCTGGGTTCCACCGTGGCGCTGCGCGTGGCGGGACAAGTGGTCAATCGCAAGGGCTACCTGTCGGATGGCTATGACGATGACAAGGGCGAGGCGGGGCGCGTCTCGCTGCTGGTGAAGCCCTCGGCCGACTGGTCGGTGACGCTGGTGGGTGATTACTATCATCAACATGGCATGGGCGCGGGCAATGTGCTGCTGCCCTCGTCGGTGGCCGGCGCCCCGGCGTTGACCGCGCGCATCGGCGGGTCGGACCCGATCTCGGTCGCCGCGTTGCAATCCTATGCCTCGACGCTCGCCGCCCCGCCCTTCTGCGGTGGACTGGGCAAGCTCATCACCAGCGGCTGCGTCATGACGCCCAAGGGCGATGGCTATATGGACGGCAACTTCTGGGGCGTCAGCGCCCAGACCGAAGGCGATCTGGGCTTTGCCACGCTCACCGTCATTCCAGCCTATCGTCGCAGCGCGTCGAACTATCGCTCCTATCTGCCTGGTTTCCAGCTTCAGGTGAGCGACGCCTCGAACCAGCTCTCGCTCGAAACGCGCCTTGCTTCCAAGGAAAACGGCCGTTTGCGCTATGTGCTGGGTGGCTTCTATTTTGCCGAGGACCAGAAGGCGATCAACGCCTTCTCGCAAGGAAACCTGTCGACCACGCTGTTCAACCCGCTGCTGCACACCGAAAGCGTCGCGGGCTTTGGCCAGTTGACCTTCCTTGTCACGCCGCGCCTGCGTCTGGTCGCCGGTGGGCGCTACACGCATGAAACCAAGCGCCAGACCACCTCGCTGGCCGCTGGCGGCCTGCCGGGCGTGGTGAACCCGCCGCTGGGCGCCGCCTTCACGGGCAATCTGGCCTTCAGCAAGGCGACATGGAAGGCTGGCGTTGAATTTGACGCCGGGCCGCGTTCGCTGCTCTATGCCAACGTGTCGACCGGCTTCAAGGCGGGCGGCTTCTTTGTCGCCGCGCCCCCGGCCAACACCTTCGCCCCCGAATTGCTCACCGCTTACACGGTGGGGAGCAAGAACCGCTTCTGGGGCAACCGTCTGCAGTTCAACATCGAGGCCTTTTATTGGGATTACACCAATCAGCAGATCTCGTTCGTGGGCGGCGTGCCCTCCTCCAGCGGTCTCTACACCCAGGGCGGCGTGACGGTGAACGCGGGCACCTCGCGCATCTATGGTTCCGAGGTCGAGCTGCGCCTTGCCCCCACCATGCATGACCTGTTGAGCGCCAACGTCCAGTATTTGAACGGCCGCTACAACAGCCTGCAAACTGCCAATTTCTCGAACACCGGGGCGCCGCTGCCCACCGGTTGCACCGTGACAGGCAGCCGTCTGGCCAACCCCGGCGTCAACGCCGCGCGCTTTTACGACACCGATTGCTCGGGCAAGCCCACGGTCTATTCGCCCAAGTGGACGGTCAACCTCGACTATGCCCACACGTTCGAACTGGATAGCGGCATGAAGCTGGTGGCGGGCGGGCGCACGACCATCAAGTCCGATTTCTACCTCAACGTGAATTTCCAGGAAAACGAGAAGCAGTCCGCCTATCGCATGTCGGACGTCTATCTGACACTGGAAGGGCCCGACCAGCGCTGGAGTCTAAGCGGTTTCATCAACAACATTGAAAATCGCGCCGTGCTGGTGCGGGCGGGCAATCGGCCCATCCTCAACGTGTCCTATGGCACGCTGGCGGCGCCGCGCGTTTACGGTGTGCGCATGGGCTATCACTTCTAAATTTGAACAAACGGCTGCGGCGGCCGGTCGATCCGGCCGCCGCCATTTGAAAGGCATCCTTGCATGACGCGCCGCCGGGCTTTCCTCGCCGCCTTTTTCCTCTGTCTTGCGGCCACCATGGCGCATGCCCAGTCCAGCCCTGTTGCAACCAACGCTGCACCGCGCCTCATCCTGCTGGGCACGGGTGGCGGGCCGGGAGGGCGCGTGGATCGCGCGGGGATCGCCACCATGCTGGAGGTGAATGGCCACCGATACCTCATCGATGCGGGCGGCGGCGTGTCACGCCAACTGGCCATGGCGGGCATGGCCGAACGCGATGTGCCGCTGGTCTTCCTCACCCACCTGCATGACGATCACTATGCCGGGCTGCTCAGCCTCGCGAGCTTTTCCTATTCCACGCAGGGCAAGGCCATGATGCTGATCGGCCCTGCGGGCACCACGCGCCTGGGCACGGCGCTGGGTGATGTGATGGCGACCAATGCCCGGATCCGCGGCGCGGAAAGCGCGGCGATGCGCCCGGTCAACGCCTTCCTTTCAGCGCGCGATGTCGGGCCGGGGCCCGTATTCAAGGATGACACCATCGCCGTCATGGCCATCGCCAACACGCATTACGCGCTGGTCGACAAGACTGCCGCGCCCGATGCGCAATCGCTGTCCTATCGCTTCACGATCGGGGGCAAATCGGTGGTGTTCACCGGCGACACCGGCGCATCACCGGATCTGGCCACCTTTGCGAAAGGCGCGGATATTCTAGTGGCCGAAATGGCCACCGCCGCCGATCGCGCCGCCGTGCCGCCCCAGGTGCGCCAGCATATGGATGTCGAGCATCTTTCGCCCGCGCAGGTTGGCGATTTGGCCCGGCAGGCGGGCGTGGGCAAGCTGGTGCTCAGCCATGTGGGCACGGTCAGCGAGCAGGATCTGGCCGAGGTGCGCGCCCATTATTCCGGCCCCGTCGTGCTGGGGCGGGACTTGCAGACCATTTCATTCTGATCCCCGTTCATCCTGATTCAAGCGCAACCCATGCACCAAGGGAGATTTTGATGCTGACATCGATCAAGAGCCGGTCTGTTCTGGCCTGCATGGCGGGCTTGCTGGTCGCCGCGCCGCTGGCTGCCCAGACAGCGCCCGCTCAGACGCCTCCCGCCACGGCGCCTCAGGCTCCCGGCGCCTACACCTGGGTCACGCTGGGCACGATGGGCGGCCCCATGCCGCGCCCGGGCCGCAACGAACCGGCCAACCTGCTGATGCGCAAGGGCGAGGCCCATTTGATCGACACCGGCGATGGCGCGATGACCGCCATGGCCGACGCGGGCGCCGATTACCCGAACCTGCGCACCATCTGGATCAGCCATATCCATTTCGATCATCTGGGCGGCCTGTTCGCCGTGCTGGGCCTGCGCTTGCAATCGCGCGCGGTCGGGCCGCTGACGATCTATGGCCCGCCCGGCATGAAGGACATCGTCAATGGCCTGATCGCCGCCATGCGGCCCAGCGCCCGTTCGGGCTTTGGCATTCCAGGCGAAGTGGCGATTGATCCGGCCGCCAACATTCAGGTGGTAGAGCTCGACGATGGCGCCGTGGTCAAGCTCGACGGCTTCACCGTGCGCGTGGCCAGCAATTCGCATTACAGCTTCGTGCCGGGCAGCCCGGAGGAGCACTTCTTCCGCTCGCTGTCCTATCGCTTTGACATGCCTGACCGTTCGATCATCTACACCGGCGACACCGGGCCCAGCGACAAGGTGACGGCGCTGGCCAAGGGGGCCGACATGCTGGTGACCGAAATGATCGATTTGGACAACACGCTGGCCCAGATGAACAATCGCGTGCGCCATATTTCCGATGAGGAAAAGACGCATATGGTGGAGCATCTCACGCGCCACCACCTGTCCCCCGGCGAGATTGGCGCAATGGCCGCCAAGGCTGGCGTGGGGCGCGTGGTTGTTACCCATCTGGCCGGGGGCGGTTCGCGCTCGCCAGACGCCGACCAGCGCTATCGCGCCGCGATCCAGCAGTCTTTCAAGGGGCCAGTTGTGATCGCCAAGGACATGGACCGCTTCTGATGATCCTTACCGGCCAGAGCTTCCCTTAAGGCCTGGTCCAAACTTGGGCAGCCCTTGCGACGCGCTGGTGCTGCCCTTTTCGGCAAAAGGCTGAAATGTGTCGTTTCAAATCTATCGTTCATGCGTCGCGGCAATCCAATGCGCGTTCCCTCGCTTCCATGTTGCAAAAGTGGTCCTTCCGGTGCTGTCCTAAGGGCAGAGCGAAAGGGGGGCAAAGCTCAACTAGCACCTTCCGAAGGAGCCTAACCGGTCAGTCGGCAACTAATGCCATAGGAAAAAAGGATTATGAGGCTCCACGAGTGACCAGTTTCGGTCAAACTTGACGTTCACTGGTATAACTCTGATCGGCAGGATTGTCCCAGACCCCGGCATTACGCTTGGCAGAACGCGACGGTAGAATGTTCACCTGCACGCGCCAGCGGGCATCATCGACCTGATCCAACGTCGGGTTAAGCATCCATTCGCTGGTGGTGGATTCGCGCGAGCCTGCGCAGCGCGTAGCGAGCCGGCTCTGTCGTCTCGTTGGCAGCGCCGGTTCGATCGCTGACGCTTGGCCCGGCCTGTCTGACCGGTCCGGTCGGTCCGCCTGTGGCTGCCCTCCGGTTGTCGCCGCGCTTTGGGTGCGCGGCGGCGTTTGCCTCGGCTCCAGGGTGACGGGGGGCGTCACGGC
>NZ_APCQ01000128.1:0-1691 GCF_000410615.1 Novosphingobium sp. B-7
CCGGGCTGTTTTCGGTCGGCACACTGACGGCGGCGATGGGCCAGGCCGGCAGCGATACCGCCGGTCTCGCGCTCGGCGCCTGGGGCGCGGTGCAGACCACCGCCGCGGGGCTCGCCATCGCGTTCGGCGGCGTCTTGCGCGATCTGGTGTCGAGCTTTGCCGTGGCCGATGGCCTGGGCCTGACGCTTGCCCACCACGCCACCGGCTATGGCGTGATCTACGCGATCGAAATTGCCCTCTTGCTGGTCACGCTGGTCCTGATGGGGCCGCTCGTCGGCCAGTTGTCGGGCGCGCGCGCCACGCTTTCACCTGCCGGAGCGCGTCGCTTTGGCCTGACCGAGTTTCCGACATGAGCAGCCGGGAAGGAGAACTCCCATGAGACACGGCAATATCGTCGGCACAGTGGATGCCGCGCAACTCGCGCTGATCGCTTTCGTCCTATTCTTTATCTGCCTGATCTTCTGGCTCAGGCGCGAAGACCGACGCGAAGGCTATCCGCTGGAAGACGCGTTGACCGGCCGTGTCGATAGCGACGGTGGCCCGCTGTCCACCGCCAGCGCCAAGACCTTTGTCCTGCCCTTCGGCATGGGCACGGTCACGGTGCCCCTGCCCGCCAGCGAAAACCGCGAACCGGTGGAGATCAAGGCGGAACGCCGCGAAAACTTTGGCGGCGCGCCCTATTCCCCGGTGGGCGATGTCTTTGCCGCTGGCGTCGGGCCGGGCGCCTATGCCAACCGCGCGCGCTTTCCCGATCGCGATGCCCATGGCAACGCGCGCATCGTGCCGATCGGCAGCGTGCCGCAGATCACCGTGGCCAGCGCCAGCACCGATCCGCGCGGGCTGTCGGTCTATGGCGCCGATGGCGCGCGGGCCGGGACGGTCGCCGATCTGTGGATCGACCGCGCCGAACACATGATCCGCTACCTGGCGGTCGATACCGGCACGCGCATCGTGCTCGCGCCGATGGCCATGGCCGTGATCCGCCGCGAAGGCGTGATCATCAGCGCGATCAACGCGGCTGATTTCGCCAATGCCCCTTTCCCCGAAAACCCCGGTGAAATCACCCGGTATGAGGAAGAGCGCGTCGTCGCCTATTTCGGCACCGGCTATCTCTATGCCAATGCCGATCGGCTGGAGCCGCTGCTGTGAGCGAATATGACTTCGAGCCGGTGCGCGGCCTTCCCGGCGATCTGCCTGCGGGCGAATGGATAGTGTGGCAGGCCGCACCGCACTGGCAGACGTTCAAGCGGAGCGCGCTGTTCGCGCCGTGGCTGGCCGGTTATTTCGCGGTGCTGGCGCTGCTGGCGCTGGCCAGCGGCAACCTGATCGGCGCAGGCGCGATTCTGGCGGCCGGCGCGGTGCTGCAAGCCTTGCTCACCCTCTTTGCCGTGCTGGTCGCGCGCACCACGGTCTATACCCTGACCAACCGCCGCGTGGTGCTGCGCGTGGGCATTGCGCTGGGCAAGTGCATCAACCTGCCGCTTTCGCTGATCGCCTCGGCCGATCTGCGCGGCCATGGCCGGGGCCATGGCGATATTGCCCTGACGCTCAAGGGGCAGCATCGCCTGGGCTATGCCATGCTCTGGCCACACGCGCGGCCCTGGCGCTTGGCCCAACCGCAACCGATGCTGCGCGCCCTGGCCGATGCGCCGCGCCTGGCAGCAGCCCTGGCCCAGGCCTGCGCCCAAGCC
>NZ_KE148489.1:0-5238 GCF_000410615.1 Novosphingobium sp. B-7
CCGGCGCGGCGCCGGCGGCAAGATCACCCGCGCCGGCAAAGGCGAGGCGCGCCAGGCCTGCGGGGCCATCGACAAAGGCTTCGAACGTCTGCCCCACCTTGCCCGCAAAGCGGGCTGCAGCGGCGCCTTGCGCCACCAGGGCGGGCGTGCCTTCAGGCAGCGGCCCTTCGCCCACGATCCGGCCCACCAGGCGCGGCAGATCGGTTCGGCCCGGGGCAAATACGATGTTCATCAGCAAACTCCTGTCCGAAAGCGGCAACACGTTGCCCACAAGGGAAACCGCGCCGCAATTGTGGGTTTGCAGTTACGACCGACCAGTGCGATAGGCAACCGCATGTCCCCCGTTACGCCGCTTTCCGCCGCCTTCTCCGCTCGAAATCGGCGCCAGTTTTCCCATTGCCTGTCGCTGGGCAGCGCCCGGCATGCCCTGTTGACCGGGGCCATGGGCCTTGGCGCGAGTGTCTGGGCCATGCCGGCCCTGGCACAAGATGCCCCTGTGGGCATGGCACCGGTGACGGAAAAGGCGCCCGCACCGGTAACGCCGCCCAATGCCGTGGCCGAAGACACCAACGCCGGCAGCGTGATCGCCGCCCCTGCTGGTACGGCCACGGGCAGCGATGCCGCGCAGGGTGATGCGACGAAAACCGACGCCGCCCAGAGCGACCAGGTGCGGTTCGAGGCCGACAAGCTGCAATATGCCAGCGATCCCGACGTGGTCACCGCCACCGGCAATGTCGTGCTGCGGCGCGATGAGCAGACCGTGCGCGCCGATGCCGTGACGTGGAATCGCAAGACCGGCAAGATCGAGGCAACCGGCAACATTCGCGCGGTCGATGAAGGCGGCAACGTGCTCTATACCGACAAGGTAGAGCTGACCGACGAGTTGAAGGCCGGCGCCATGCAGGATCTGCTGGTGGTGCTGCGCGAAGGTGGGCGACTGGCCGCACGCGAGGGCACGCGCGATGCCAACGGCAACCTTACCCTGCACGATGCCGCCTTTTCCGGCTGCGCCGTGGAAAACGAGGATGGCTGCCCCAAGAAGCCGAGCTGGGAAGTTACCGCTGTCAAGGTAACGTGGAACCAGACCACCAAGAAGGTCCATTATTCCGGCGCCACCTTGCGCGTCTTTGGCATTCCGCTGCTGCCATTGCCCGGGCTGACCCACACCAGCGATTTTCGCGCCGAAACCGGCCTGTTGATCCCCGATATCCGCTCCACCGCGGCCAACGGCGTGGAATTTGCCGATACGTTCTATTGGCGCCTGGGCGACAACAAGGACCTGGAGATCGCCGGCCACCTCTATACCGGTGCCCTGCCGATGATCTCGGGCACCTATCGCCAGCTTACCAGCTTGGGCGCGTTCCAGATCACCGGCTACCTCACGCGCTCTTCGGCCATTCCGGTCTATTCGTCGATCGATGCCGGTTCGGGCGTGGGCACCAGCCAGTGGCGCGGCTATCTCGAGGCCAACGGCAAGCTGCAGTTCGACGAGAACTGGAGCCTGACCGCCTATGGCCGCTATGCCAGCGACCGCACGTTCCTGCGCCGTTACGACATCAGCCGCGATGACCGGCTGCGCTCGTCGATCAACCTCGAACGCATTGGCGACGACAGCTATTTCAGCCTGGCCGGCTGGGCGGTGCAGACGCTGCGCGTGGGTGACAACCAGGGCCAGGTGCCACTGGCCCTGCCCGCGCTAGACTGGCGCTATCGCATCGCCACGCCGGGCATTGGCGGGCACCTGGAACTGGAAGCCAATACCCTGGCGATCAGCCGCTCTGCCGGGCAGGATACCCAGCGCGCCTTTGCCCGCGCGCAGTGGGATCTGCGCACGGTAACAGGGCTTGGCCAGGAAGTGACATTTACCGCGATGATGCGCGGCGACGTGTATCACAGCGATGCCAACGCGCTGACCACGGTGGATATCTATCGCGGCGTGTCGGGCTGGCAGGCGCGCGGCATCGCCACGGCGGCGGTGGACGTGAAGTGGCCGCTGGTCGGCGCGCTGTTCGGCGGAACGCAGGTGCTGACCCCGCGGGTGCAGCTGGTGGCCACGCCGCACGTGCGCAACACCTCGATCCCCAACGAGGATTCGCGCGCCGCGGACCTGGATGATTCCAACCTCTTCTCGCTCAACCGCTTCAACGGCTATGACCGCTACGAAGACGGCGTGCGCGTGACCTATGGCTTTGACTGGCAGCTGACGCGGCCGGGCTGGCGCATTTCCTCCACCGTAGGGCAAAGCTATCGCCTGTCGGACGAGCAGAGCCTGCTGCCGCCGGGCACCGGGTTGACCGATCGCTTTTCCGATATCGTTGGGCGCACCGACCTGCGGATCAAGGACATCATCCAGTTCACCCACCGCTATCGCCTGGACAAGGACAGCTTCGTCCTGCGCCGCAACGAAATCGATGCGACGATCGGCGATCACCGGACCTATGCCGAAATCGGCTATCTGCGCCTCAACCGCGATATCCCGATCACGTTCGAAGACCTGCGTGATCGCGAGGAACTGCGCGCCGCAGCGCGGGTGGGCTTTGCCCGCTATTTCTCGGTCTTCGCCTCGGGCGTGGTCAACCTGACGACCAAGGCCAGCGATCCGGTCTATGGTTCGGACGGGTTCCAGATGCTGCGCCACCGCCTGGGCGTGGCCTATACCGATGATTGCTTTGACCTGTCGATCACCTGGAAGCGCGACTACGTGACGACCGGTGACGCCACGGCCGGTAACTCGTTCCTGTTCAGCGTATCGCTGCGCGGGCTGGGTTCGCGCTGAATTTAGAGCCGGATTTCCACCCCCAACCCCTCCTCTTCAGAGGAGGGGTTGGGGGTGGTGGAAACCTTAAGCCGTCACTGCAGATGCCTCAACGCCGCGCGTTGTATTCCAGCTGCGCGTTGGTGAGCTGGAAGCCGATCAGATGCTCGAACGTGGCCGAGGCGATGGCCTTCTTCACTTCCGGCAGCGAGAGCGGATCGATCGCGGCATCGGCCTGGCCGGCGCGGCGCTTGCGCGACAGGCGGGCGCGCACATCGGCGGGCAGGCTGGCAGCGGCACGATCGACGCTGGCACCGGCCTTGGCATGGCCAGTGGCGCGATCCTGGCCATCGGCAAAATCGATCGCCACCGTGCCGAGGCGCTTGGCCACCACGGCCGTGCCACCACGCATCACCACGGAGAAGTAGGGCAGTTCGACATGGCGCGCCCCGCGCGTGTCGGTGCGGCGCGCCTCGACATCAAAGGTTGCCTCGCTGGTGACAGGATCGGCCGCCTCGGCGCAGGTGGAACGCAGGTTGGTGATTGAGGCTACCAGATCGATCGCCTGCGAATCGGTGCGGGCAGGATCGGTGAACAGCGTGACGTCACCGGTCATTTCCGGGATTTCCACCGTCGGGCATGCCGTGCGCAGCGCAGTCACGCCCACGCCATCTTCCACCACCAGTTCGCCCTTGTTCTTGGCACAGCCCGTCAGGGCACCGGCCAGTAGCCCGGCCAGCAACGGTGTGCCGATCACGGCCTTGGCAAGCGAGAGACGGCGGCTCTTGGCGATCATCAGGGCAACTTCCTTAAGGCGCAAACAGGGGCAGCACAGGCGCCGCCCGATCTGAAACAGCAGCGGATGCAGCGCATCCTCTACCCACCCCTTGGCGCTTGGGCAATGGCGCTGCCTGGGCGACGGCGATGTTTTGCTGCATCTTTTAAACGCGGCGTTGTTTTACGAGTGGGCCCTGCGCTGCTAAGGACAGGCCCATGAACGCCAGCTTTCCGGATTCCGCCGCCAGCGCCACCCTGCCCGAAACGGGCCTGCCGCCGCTGCACCTTCTGATTGCCGCCCCGCGCGGCTTCTGCGCCGGGGTGGACCGTGCGATCGAGATCGTGGAGCGGGCGATCGAACGCTATGGCGCGCCGGTCTATGTGCGCCACGAAATCGTCCACAACCGCTTCGTCGTTGACACACTCAAGGCCAAGGGCGCGGTGTTCGTGGAAGAGCTGGACGAAGTGCCCGATGGCAAGCCGGTGGTGTTTTCCGCCCATGGCGTGCCCAAGGTGGTGCCGATGGCCGCGACCGAGCGCGGGCTCGACTGGCTGGACGCGACCTGCCCGCTGGTGAGCAAGGTGCACCGCCAGGCCGAACGCAAGGTGGAAGCCGGGCGCCACATCCTGTTCGTGGGCCACAAGGGCCATCCCGAAGTGATCGGCACGATGGGCCAGGTGCCCGAAGGCGCGATGACCCTGGTCGAAACGATGGAAGACGTGGCCCGGCTGGATTTCCCGGCCGACCAGCGCCTGGCGTTCCTGACGCAGACCACCCTGTCGGTGGACGATACGGCCGAGATCATCGCCGCACTCAAGGCGCGCTTTCCCAGCATCGTCGGCCCCCGCGCCGAAGACATCTGCTATGCCACGTCCAACCGCCAGGCGGCGGTCAAGGCCATCGCGCCGCGCTGCCAGCTGGTGCTGGTGATCGGCGCGCCCAACAGCTCGAACTCGTTGCGGCTGGTCGAAGTGGCCGAGCGCGAGGGTTCCAAGGCCCGCCTGATCCAGCGCGCCACCGAAATCGATCCGGCATGGCTGGAAGGGGTCACCTCGCTGGGGCTGACGGCCGGCGCTTCGGCCCCCGAAGTGCTGGTGCGCGAAGTGGTGGCCAAGCTTGGCACCTGGCGCCAGGTTCACGAAGAGCCGGTGACCACCACGGAAGAACACATGGTGTTCAAGCTGCCCCGCCAGTTGATGAGCTGAAAGACCCCATCATGGCTGTCTATACCCACCTCGGCGCGGAGGACATGGCCGCGCTGCTCGCTCCCTATCATCTGGGCGATCTAGTTTCCGCCAAGGGCATTGCCGAAGGCGTTTCCAACAGCAACTGGCTGATCGAAACCGCGCAAGAGCCTGGCAAGGCCACGCGCTTCATTCTCACGATGTACGAATTTCGCATCGAGATCAGCGATCTGCCCTATTTCCTCGGGCTGCTCGATCATCTCGCGGCCAAGGGCTGCCCGGTGCCGCGCTCCATCCACGATGGCGCGGGCAATCTCTATCGCGTGGTCGCTACACCGCGTGGGGAACGCGCCCTGGCACTGATCGAGTTCCTGCCCGGCGTTTCGCTGCACGAACCCACGCCCGGCCAGGCGCGCGCAGTGGGCGCGGCGCTGGCCACGCTGCACGGCGCCGCCGCCGATTACCCGGCCACACGCGCCAATGGCATGGGCCTTGCGGAATGGCAGCGGCTCCCCCACGGC
>NZ_KE148489.1:5252-10605 GCF_000410615.1 Novosphingobium sp. B-7
GCAGGGCCTGGCCAGCATCGATCCGGCGCTGGCCAGCCTGGTGGCGCAGCACCTGCCCCGCTTGGCCGCGCAATGGCCGCAAGACCTGCCCACCGGCGTGATCCATGCCGATCTCTTTCCCGACAACGTGCTGATGCAGGGGGAAACGGTCACTGGCCTGATCGACTTCTATTTCGCCTGCAACGACGTGATCGCCTATGACCTGGCGGTGACGCATGCCGCCTGGTGTTTCGATGCGGCGGGCCTGGCGTTCCGCGCCGATCTTTCGGCGGCGCTGCTTGAAGGCTATGCCAGCGTGCGCGCCCTGTCTGGGGCAGAACGGGCGGCGCTGCCCGTGTTGGCACAAGGGGCGGCGATGCGCTTTGCCATGAGCCGCGCCTATGACTGGCTCAATACCCCGGCCGATGCCCTGGTGACGCGGAAAGACCCGATGGCCTTTGCCCGCCGGCTGCAATTCTATGCCGATCCGGCGAATGGTGGAGTGTTCGCACTGTGAAGCAGGTCGATATCTTCACCGACGGCGCCTGCAAGGGCAATCCCGGCAAGGGTGGCTGGGGTGCGCTGCTGCGCATGGGCGAGCACGAAAAGGAACTGGTCGGTTCCGAGCGCGAGACGACCAACAACCGCATGGAAATGATGGGCGCTATCCGCGCGCTGGAAGCGCTGACCCAGCCCTGCCAGGTGACCCTGCACACCGACAGCAAGTATGTGCTCGACGGCATCACCAAGTGGATCTTTGGCTGGCAGAAACGAGGCTGGAAAACGGCCGACAACAAGCCGGTCAAGAACGAAGACCTGTGGCGCGCACTGGTGGCCGCTGCCCGCCCGCACAATATCGAGTGGGTGTGGGTCAAGGGACATGACGGCCACCCGGAAAACGAGCGGGTGGACAAACTCGCCAGCGACGCGGCCAAGGCCGCCTGATTCATCGCGAGCCTGATCCATTCCGGGACTCAGCTGCGGTCCATCCGGTTTGGCGGCATGGCGCTTCATGGTAAACTGCCGCGCACAGGCCGCCTTGGCGCCGGCCGATCGCGGGGGATGTTCGATGGTGTGCCAGTTCACGGTCAACCGTGCGGGGTGGGTGCTGGCGGCTGCCAGCCTGATGGCGGCGGCAGCATCACCAGCCGTGGCGCGGCACCAACCACCGCCACCGGTCACCACGCCGGCAACGCCCTCCGCGATGGTTCCCTATGGCCCAGGGCCAGGCCCGTGCAGCGTGCCCGGCATCGATGGCGGCGAACCGCAACGGCACGGCTGGCCGCCGCCATGCGAGGCGATGCCTGCTCCGGCCTATCCCGGCGCTGGCTATTATGCACCGGGCCATCCACCCCAGGCCTATTCCGCGCCGGGCTATGCCGGGCAAGTGCCGGTCTATACCGGCAGCTGGATCGCGCCGCCGGGCTATTACGTGGCAGGGGTGGTCATGGTGCCTGTGCCGCTGCCGCGTACCGGGGGCTGCCAGCCTTGTGGCGAAACCCGCACCGTGACCACCACGCGCACGGTGGATGTGGCCGTTCGCCCAGCGCGCCGGGTGCCGCCACGCCATCCCCCGCTGCACGACAAGCGGGTGATGGAAAAGCGCATCAAGGAATAGAGCGCAAACACCGCGTTAACTGCATGACATAACCATTCTGCGCCGGCCCGCTTCAAGCCAGGGCAAGACCAGCGGGCGACAAGCGCGCCGGGGCATAGCGCGCCGGATCAAGCCGTTCGGTCATCGTATCGGCCGACTGGCCCAGCAGCAGTTGCGCGGCCAGGCGCGCGGCGGCGGGCGCGGTCTGGATGCCAAAGCCGCCCTGCCCGGCAAACCAGAACAGGCCCGGCACGGCAGGATCAAAGCCATAGACCGGCGCGCGATCGGGGGCAAAGCTGCGCAGCCCGGCCCAGCGCCGCTCCACTGCGGCGATGCGCCAATCCACCACCTGTTCCAGGCGATCGATCGCCAGTGCCACGTCGATTTCCTCGGGCGCGACATCGTGCGCCACGTCGGGCGTTTCATCGTGCGGCGAAACCCCCAGCCGATCGCCCGATGGCTTGAAATAGAAGTCTCCGGCCAGCCCGAAGGTGAGCGGCAGTGTGGCCGGCACGGGTGGATCGACACGCAGTTGCGTGATCGTGCGGCGCAGCGGCGCGATGCCCAGGGAAGCCGCCCCGGCGAGCCTGGCGACTTCGTCGGCCCAGGCCCCGGCGGCGTTGACCACCACCCCGGCGCGCGCCTGCCCCCCGCGCCATGCCAGGCGCCAGCCAGCCCCCTCGTGTACCAGCGAATCGATGCGCGCGCGCAGGCGGAAGACGGTTCCGGTGCGGCGCGCCAGGGCCAGATAGTGCTGGTGCAGCCCGGCCACGTCGATATCGGCGCAGCCCGGCTGCCAGGCCCCCACGCACCATTGCTCGCGCAGGCCAGGCACCAGCGCGATCATGCCGGCGCGATCGATCATGTCCACCGTGGCGCCGAGCGCGCCATAGTCGGCCACGAAGGTTTCCAGCGCGGCGCGATCCTCTGCCCGCCCGATCACCAGCGAGCCGCGCGGCTGCAGAAAGCCGTGCTGTGCCAGGTAATCCCCCGAGGCAAGGGTGAGCGGCACGACGGCCGGCCCGCCATAGATCTCGTCCCAGAACGCGGCGGAGCGGCCGGTGGTGTGGTAGCCTGGGCTGTCCTCCGCCTCGACCAGCAAGACGCGGGCATGGGGCCCGCATTCGGCGGCGATGCTTGCCCCGGCCATGCCGGCGCCGATGATCGCGATGTCGAACTCGTCCATGGTCGCGCCCCTGCCTGCCCTATTCCGCCATGGCGGCCGTGTCTTGCCGCTGTGGGGCTTCCCGTTCGAGGAATTCGTCGATCGAGGCAAGCACTCGATCGCGCACGGCATCACATTCGCGCGGCAGTTCGTGCCGCGCCTCACGCCCCCAAGCCACCAGTTGGGCCTTGGGCAGGCGCTGCGCGGCGCGGGCTATGGCCGGCCACGACACCAGCGCATCGTGACGCGTGGCAAGCAGCAGCACCGGGGTGGTCACCGCCTCCAGCACGCCGGGCGCATCGAGCCGGTCGAACGATTCGCTGCTCTTTTTCAGCCAGCGCCAACTGGCCGGACCCAGCGCCAGCCAAGGCCGCTGTTCCCGCCACCATTGTTCATCGGCATAGCGGGTTTCATCGTGCGTCAGGAGGTTGGCACGCAGCGCGGCCCGCGCGCCGGGCTTTTCGCTGCTTTTCCAGGCGGGCCGGGCCGGGTCGCCCAGCCGAACCATCAGCGCGGCATAAATGCGCTGCACCGGGCGCGGCAGCACGGTAGCGAATCCCAGCATCGGCGCGCTCAGCACCACCGCATCAGGGGCGATTCGCTGCTCGGCCAATGTGCGCAACACCAGGTGGCCGCCCATCGAATGGCCGATCACCACATGCGGCCCCGGTGTTTGCGCGCGCCAGATTTGGTAAAGATGGGCAAGGTCATCCACCCAGACCGAAAAATCGGCGATGTCACCCACCGTTGGCCCGCTTTGCGGCCCGGCAGAGCCAGCCTGCCCGCGCCAGTCAGCGGCGGTTACGCACCAGCCCTTAGACGCCCAGTAATCGAACGTTTCCAAATACTTTTCATAAAAGTCCCCGCGCCCGGGCAGGAACAGGATCGACCCCCTCGGCGGGCCATCGCCACGCCGCCAGTCGATCCGGCGGATGGCGGTGCCATCGCTGGCGGACCAGGTCGATTCGCTCGCACCAGCGGGGATCTCGCGCCCACCGATGCCCTTCCAGACATGCTTAACCATTGCTTGCGACGCCCTGTTTCACGCCCGATCCCGCCGCTTGGCTTGGTTACCGTTTGGTAAGTGATTTTCCGGTATCCCCGCATCATCGAGGGGGATTTCCATGGTTTACGGATTGGCCGGAGTGTTGGCAATCGCGCTGCTGATCGCAGCGTTTACCGACCTGCGCCGCAGACAGATCGACAACTGGCTCAACGCCGCGATCGCGGCGCTGGCCCCGGTCTATTGGTGGGCCTGCGGGCTGCACCTGTGGCCCGATGTCGTGCTGCAACTGGGCGTGGCGCTGGCGGCCTTCGTGGTGCTGGCGGGGCTGTTTGCCCTGCGCATGATGGGCGGCGGCGATGTCAAGCTGCTCACCGCGCTGGCGCTATGGCTGCGGCCGGTGCTGTTTGCCAAGCTTCTGCTGATCATGGCCCTGGTGGGCGGCCTGCTCACCGTGGGGATGGGCATGTGGCACCTGATGCGGCGCCGCAAGGACCGGCTGAAGATCCCCTATGGCGTGGCGATCGCCACGGCGGGGCTGTGTGTTCTTGGCACCACATATGGCGCGGGCATTCACGCGCTCGCGGCGGGCTAAGGCCAACTTAACCAATTTGTCGGATGGCTGAGCGCTATTCTGTAAGGGCGGGATAAACTGGCGATGGACAAGAAGAAGCTACTGTTGTTGGGGGCCTCGCTGGTGCTGGGCATTCCATCGGCCTTGTTCGGCCTCGGCCTCATTCGTGGCTCGGGTTCGCCCCAGGCGATCGCTGCGGCCAAGGTGGAAATGGGTTCCAAGGTGCTGGTGGCCCAGCGCGCCCTGCCCGTCGGCACGATCATCACCGCCGATTCGATTGGCTTCAAGGCCTGGCCCAAGGAAATGGTGCAGGACGCCTATTTCGTGGAAGGCGAAGCCGACATGCAGAAGATGCTCGGCACCGTGGTGCGCAACCCGATCACCGCCGGCGAACCGATTACGCAAGGTTCGCTGGTGGCCCCGGGCGATCGCGGCTTCCTCGCCGCCGCGCTCGGCCCGGGCATGCGCGCCGTCACCATTCCGGTTTCCGCCCGCACCGGTGTGGCCGGCTTCGTCTTTCCCGGTGACCATATCGACCTGGTGCTGACCCAGACGGTCAAGGGCAACGATCCGCAGCCGCTCAAGGCATCGGAAACCATCATCCGCAACCTGCGCGTGCTCGCCACCGACCAGTCCGCCACGCAGGAACAGATCGAGGGCAAGACCAAGGTCAAGGCGTTCAGCACCGTCACCGTGGAAGTGACGCCCAAGATCGCGGAAAAGATCGCCGTGGCGCAGACCATCGGCACGCTCAGCCTCTCGCTGCGCTCGCTGGCCGACAATTCGGCCGAGTTGGAGCAGGCGATCGCCTCGGGCGATGTCAAGGTTCCGGCCGGGGCCACGCCGCAGGACGAGGAAAAGCTGCTCAAGCAGGCGCTGGCCCACCCGCTCGATGGCGGCACCAGCTTTGCCACGGGTGGCGATGTCTCGCGCTTCCAGCGCAAGTCGATGCCGCCGATGGGTGGCGCTGGCGGTGGCGGCGGCTTTACCGCGCCGCCCGCCCCAGCACCCGTGGCCGCCATGGCCGGCCCGGCC
>NZ_APCQ01000132.1:0-861 GCF_000410615.1 Novosphingobium sp. B-7
CGGCACGCGCGCGCCGTCTGCGCCCACCACGTCCTGCGCGGCGAGCCATTGCACCAGGGCCTGGCCGGCGGTCAGGCGCAAGGGGCCAGCGCCTTGGCCCGCGCCTGGCGCCAGGTGGCGACCATGGCGGCAAAGTTCTCGGTCAAACGCACCAGTGCGGTTTCATCATCGATCATGCCGGTAAACCATTCCTGCGCCACGTCTTGCCAGATCGCCCGCCCCACGGCAAAGCCCTTTACCACCCGGCGCGGCGCGGCCGCGGCAAAGCTGGCGGCCAGATGCGCCTGGCTGCTTTCCGCGCCCAAGACCACCACGCCGCGGCACCACGGATCAGCCTGGGCAATCACCGCCTCGATCGCTGTCCAGGCGGCGGGATCGTCGGTCGCTTCCAGCTTCCACCAATCGGGATAGATGCCCAGGGCATAGACATGGGCCATGACCCGCGCCACCGTATCGTGGTGCACCGGGCCATAGGGCGCGGCGATGATTTCCAGCAGCAGTTCGTGGCCGGTGCTGCGCGTGGCATCGAACAGGCGCGCCAGTTGGGCATCCTGCTCGGCGCGCAGATCGGCCGGATCATCAGGGTGATAGCGCAGGTTGCATTTCACCGCATGCGGGCGCGGCCAGGATCGCAGCGTGATCGCCACGTCGGCCCCACCCTCGAACCGCAAGGGGCGCGAGCCGGAAATCTCGATCGGACGCCCGATCCAATAGGGCGCATCGGCCGCCTGGGCCAGCGCCCGCGCGCCAAACCGGCCATCGAGCAGCAATCCGCAGGCACGATCGCCGGCGGCGGTGCGCTCCATCGCCAGGCCCGCCAGGTCCTTGAACGTCGCCACGCGCGCGGCATCGCCACCGCCG
>NZ_APCQ01000130.1:0-13972 GCF_000410615.1 Novosphingobium sp. B-7
CGGGGGCTGGGGCCGCGTTGGGTTGCACCGGCGTGGCGCGCGGCGCGGCCGGCGTGGTACCGGGCTGCGGCGCCAGATCGCTGTCGATCGCCGAATTGGGATCGATCGTCTGAACCTGCGCCTGGGCCAGCGGGGCGGCAAGCAGGGAAAGACCCGCCAGCCCCAGGGCCAGGCGATAATGGATGGCACGCTTCATCTTGTTTCCCGTCCCCTAACTGCGAGCGCCGATTGCGGCAGTGACCCGGCTCAATGGTGGTTCGACATGGCGCCAAGGTGGCGCCACGGCAATCCGATTGTTTCCATCCGCCACAGGTTTGCCCCACCACAATGAACGGGCGATGAGCCGAGTCGAAATTGCGCCCAACCGGCCACGCACCGCGCCAGCCAGCCGAAAGGGCGGCACCACACCGCCACACAAAGCTGTCCACAGCCCTCTGCGCCAGCCTGGGGAAAAATCACAAGACAGCGCTTGCCCCGCCCCACAACCCCCGTTATAGGCCGCCCTCGCCGCTGCGATCCGGAGACGTGGGTGAGTGGCTGAAACCAACGGTTTGCTAAACCGTCGTACTGGTAAATCCGGTACCGAGGGTTCGAATCCCTCCGTCTCCGCCACATCATGCATATGGCGATCCCCATCGAACGCGCATCCCAGCCGCAACGCACCCACCGGTGCGAGCCGGCCTGATGTTCTGACCGCACACGGCTTAAAAACGCCCGGATGACGATGGTCACCCGGGCGTTTTTTGCTGAAAGGCGGGAATGGCGGCGGCGCTTTGCGGTTCAGGCGCGGGCCGGTGCCGGGCGTGCGCTGGCGCTCAGGGCCATGCCGACAATGATTGCCAGGGCGATGCTGCCTCCGCCGATGGCCACGAACGTCAGGGGCAGGCCGTGGCTGAACACGGTAACCAGCGAGACCAGCGCCGGGCTGACGAATTGGCCCACGAAGAACGCGCAGCTCCAGAAGCCCATGCCGCGGCCCCGGTTCTCATCGCTCAACCCGCGCATGGTCCACAACAGCAGCGTGGGAATGCACAGGCCGGCGCCCAGTTGCTGGACGGTGCAGAACGCGGTCAGCTGGGCGGCCGAAGCGCTGGCGCCAATGCCGAGCAGGCCAGCGCCCATGAGCGCAAAGAAGATGCCAATCTGCCAGCCGGTGCCAAGCCGGCTCGATGCGGGCTTGAACAACAGCCCACCAAAGAAGACGCCAATGTTCGCTAGTCCGATCAGCATGCCGATCGTATCGGGCGACGTGACGCCGACACCGGGAAACAGCAGGCCAACCTGGACGATATAGACGTAGTAGATGCTCGAAGCGAGCAGGGTCACGCCACTGGTGATCAGGACATGGCGGGTGGGAAAGCCGGCCACGGCCGCGGCCAACAGCGTCTGGCTGCGCTTTGCCGGCTCGAACAGCAGGAATGCCATCGCCACTGCGATCGGGATGGCGCAGGCATAGACCAGAAACGGAATGTTCCAACCCACCCCTGACAGCATGCCCGACAGCACCAAGAGCGAGACGCCGAAAAACGGCTGCGCGGCGGACTGCACGGTCAACCAGAAACGGCGCCGGCTTTCGTCAAAATAGTCACCCACCAGCGTATTGGTCACCGTCAGGATCGCCGCTTCGCACACGCCGAGCAAAAGGCGCGAGGCGAACAGCGCGGGCAGGCCGTCGATGAACACCGGCGCGATACCGACCAGGCCATAGACTGCGGTGGCGACGACGAGCAGCCGGCTGCGGCCATGGCGATCGACCAGCCAGCCCATCGCCGGCGACAGCAGCGCGACCATCAGGCCCGGCGCGGTGACCGCCAGCGGCACCCACAGGCTCGCCCCGGGGACACCGGCGAAATGCGCCATCATGCGCGGCACTGCCGGCGCCAGGGCGACGATCGCCAGGATGGGCAGAAAGCTGGCGATCACCACGACGATGCCTTGGGGCAGGCCCGCCTGGCGTGGTGCGCCAATATCGGTTGCGGTACTCATGTTGCTCGTCCTTTCAGCAGTGCGCCACCGATGCCGACGGCTTTCATCCAGGCGAGGTCCTTGGCGATGCCGTCCTTGGTGATGTTGCCGTTCATCCAGGGCCACCACACCCGCGGCTGCGCCGTAACCGGCGGGTCGGCAAGCGCCTCGGGCGCCGGATGGACCTGCCCGCGCCATGGGCAAGCATCGGGCCGGCGGCGCGGGAAAGGCCCACGAAACGTCTAGGCAATTGTTCTCTCCCTGACATCGGCCCCTGGCATCGGTGATGGCAGCGCAGCGTCGTCAACGGCTCCGACCGTGGCACCACGCCATTTTTAATCAGCGATCAAATGGAAAGCAAGCCGGATCGGTCGTGTCGTCAGCCGTCGCCGGACCGGTGCTGTTCTTCGCCAGCCCGGCTGCGGCATTCGTCATCGGGCAGACACTGTGGGTCGATGGGGGTGTTTTCCCCCGTGCACCTTGGCCGTACCAGCAGTAAGAGCTTGCTTGATGCTCTCTACCACTACCCCGCTGCTCGATCGCTTGCGCGCCATTGTCGGCGCGCGCCACGTCCTTACTGGCAGCGATGCGACCCGCGCCTTTGCCACCGGCTATCGCTATGGAACCGGGGATGTTCTTGCCGTGGTGCGCCCAGGCACGCCGCTGGAACAGTATCACGCGTTTTGCGCCTGCGTCGCCGCCGATGTGATCGTGATTGCCCAGGCTGCCAATACCGGCCTCACCGGCGGCTCCACCCCGGACGGGCACTATGACCGTCCGGTGGTGATCATCAACACGTTGCGCCTCAAGGGCGTCCACTCCCTGGCCGGCGGAACGCAGGTGGTCTGCCTGGCCGGCGCCACGCTCTATGATCTCGAGCGTGAACTGGCGCCGCTCGGCCGTGAACCGCATTCGGTCATCGGATCGTCGTGCATCGGTGCCTCGGTAATCGGCGGCATCTGCAACAATTCGGGCGGCGCCCTGATCCGGCGTGGCCCCGCCTATACCGAAATGGCGCTGTTTGCCCGGGTCATGGCCGATGGCACGGTCGAACTGGTCAACCATCTCGGCCTGGACCTCGGCACCACGCCCGAGGACATTCTCGGCCGTATCGGCCAAGGGCACCTGCCCGTCACCGGTGAGGCCGGCGCGGCGCCCTGCGCTGCCTCGTGCCAGGACTATGCCGCGCGGGTGCGTGACATCGCCGCCCCCTCGCCCGCTCGCTATAACGCCGACCCAGAGCGCCTGTTCGAGGCGTCAGGCAGCGCGGGCAAGGTCATGGTCTTTGCCGTTCGGCTCGACACCTTCCCGCGCGAGGAACAGACGGCAACGTTCTACATCGGCACCAACGATACCGCCGAACTCACCCGCTTGCGCCGCACGATCCTGGCGCAATTTCGCGAACTGCCGATCTCGGGCGAATATATCCACCGCGACGCCTTCGATATCGCTGCGGTCTATGGCAAGGACGTGTTTGTCGCGATCGAGCGGTTCGGTACCGATCGCCTGCCCCGCCTCTTTGCGTTGAAGAACCGCATCGACGCTGTGGCACGGCGCTGGCGCATCCTGCCGGCCAACCTCTCCGACCGGGTCATGCAGGCGGCAAGCCGGCTGCTGCCGCAGCATCTTCCGCCGCGCATGCGGGCGTGGCGCGATCACTTTACCCACCACCTAATCCTCAAGATGCCACGCGATGGCGTGGACGAGGCACGCACCCTACTGGCGCAGATGTTTCCCAGTGCCACGGGCGACATGTTCGAGTGCACCCCGCACGAAGCGCAGAAGGCCTTCCTCCACCGTTTTGCCGTGGCCGGCGCGGCAATCCGCTACCGCGCCATGCACGCGGATCGGGTTGGTGACATCGTTGCCCTCGACATCGCCCTGCGCCGCAATGACGAGGACTGGCTGGAAGTCCTGCCCCCTGCCATCGCCGATGCGATCGAGGCCCGGCTCTATTACGGCCATTTCTTCTGCCACGTGTTCCACCAGGACTATATCCTGAAGAAAGGCGTCGACCCGCTCGCGCTGGAGCACCGCATGTGGGACCTGCTCGACGCGCGCGGTGCCGAGTATCCGGCAGAGCACAACGTTGGCCACCTCTATCCGGCCAAGCCGGCGCTGGCGGCGCATTACCGGGCGCTCGATCCCGGCAACCGCCTCAATCCCGGCATTGGCCAAACGAGCCGGCAGCGCGACTGGCAATAGCGCGGCGCCAGGACGACTTATCCCTTGCGGATGTCGGCAAAGTCTGCGGCATCCAGTTGGCGGATCATCACGTTGCGGAACAGCATCTCTGCCCCGCCATCTCCGGCGCGCGGTCAGTCGGGAGCGAGCACGGCGCGCAAGGTGATATCGACGATCGTTTCGGCAATATCCACGCTGGGCAAGGCACCATCATCGCTGGGGCGCAACACCCCCTTCTTGCGCATCGTGGCAAAGCCATAGATCGCTGACCAATAGGCCACGACACGCACGTCGGCATGGGTTTTGTCCACGCCGTCGAGCGCGCCGACAACCTGTTCGCGCAGGGCATTGTGGCCCGCGCGCTGGAATTCCAGCAGCATGGGATCGAGCGTTGGCGTGGTCAGCTCGCTTTCGTACATGAGATCGAGCAGATGCGGGTTCTCTTCGGCGAAGCGGATGAACAGCAGACCCATGCGCCGCAGCTTGTCGGCCGGGCTGGCCTTGCCGGCAAGAACCTGCTCGGTGCCCGCCAGCATTTCGTTAAACCCCTCGGTGGCAAGCGCCAGCAGCAGCGAACGCCGGTCGGGAAAATGATAATAGGGCGCGCCGGGCGACACCCCGACCTCCTGGGCCAGAGTGCGGATGGAAAGCCCGTTGTGCCCGTGCTGCTTGAGGTAGGCACGACCGGCATCAAGCAGGCTGTTGCGCAATTTGTCCCGGTGATACTGCTTCTTGTCGCTCATTCTTTCCCGTCCGGTGATGTGCCGGTTGCCTGGGGCGGGCAATAGCCGCCCCGCTCCGCCGTCATCAGCGGCATTGGCATCCAGCGCCTTGCCTTTTGTACCGCGCGCCAGACGATGTCAAAACGTGAACGGCGCACTGTGGCTGGGCGACGGCATGGGTACTCGCAATCCCCGCTTGCGATAATTTGATCACCGATTAAAAAGACTGGGTATCCGCCGATCAGACGGTATGGAATCCAGGGAGATATGCATGAAAACCACCCGACGCGGCGCGTTGACGCGCCTGGCCGCGACCGGCGTTGCCACCGCCGCGCTGCCGCACGTGGTATCCGCCGCCAGCCGGGCACCAGCCGCAGGGCCCGCCGGGGCCGCGGCTGACGGCTGGCAGCCGCTGTTCAACGGCCGCGACATGGCCGGCTGGACGTTCTTCCAGGATGGAGTGGGCCAGCAGGATCGCGATGGCGTGGTCGATGTCCACGATGGCATGCTGCACCTGCTCGGCCCGCGCTATCGCGGCCCGGCCAAGGCAGGCATGGGCTACCTCGCCACCGACCGCGAGTACGAGAACTATCACCTCAGCCTCGAATACCAGTGGGGCACGCGCCGCTACGAACCGCGCACGCTGTGGAAGCGGGACAGCGGCATCCTCTATCATAATCCCACTGGCCGCGAGCTGCTCTGGCCGGATTCCATCGAATACCAGATCATGGAGCGCAACACCGGCGATGCCCTGCCGATCAACCACCGCGCCATTCCGGCGATCTCGCAAGGCGGGCTGCCCGGTTGGCCCGAAGACCTTCCCGGCAATACGCAATACGCCCCGCAAGTCGATGCCGGCGGATCGCTGCGCCAGTGGATCCGCGCCGATGGCAGCTTTGACACGCTGGAGGGGTGGAACACAGTCGAACTGATCGCCCAGGGTGACAAGGCCGCCCATATCGTCAACGGCCGCATCGTGACCGCGCTCTATGGCCTGCAACGCCAGGACCCTGCCGATCGCTCGCGCTACATCCCCCTCACGCGCGGCCGCATCCTGCTGCAGATCGAGGCTGCAGAAATCATGTTCCGCAACGTGAAGATCCGCCAACTCTGACTTGCGCCGTTATGGAAAAGCAAAGGCCCCCGGTGCGCGCGCACCGGGGGCCTTTGCTTTTGGCGCCGGCCCGGCAAGGCGCGGCGCGCTTTTGCCCGCTCAGGGCAGGACAATCGTTGCCAGGCGCTCCCCATTCACCGGCAGAGGCTGCAGGTGCGGCGGGAAATAGGGCGAACGGACGCGGGCCGCCACCTTGACGCGATGGATGCCGGGGGCCAGCCCACCCGCCTTGGGCACCAGCACGCTGCCAAAGTCGCCCATCGCCCAACGCACCGTCGTAGCGTCGCGCATGGCGTCGAGATCATAGACCTCGCCATGCAGGCGCAGCTTGGTGATTTCATAACTGAAGAACTCGTCGTCAAGCGTCACGTCGACGCCGTCGAGCAGCGACAGACGCATGCCGCGATAGTTGGGCAGGCGCAGGCGCACTTCCACCCCCTCGCGCGCATCTTCGGGGCCGTAGTTGCGGAAGCCGGTGGCCTGGATAAGTTGATATTCGTACATGGCATGTTCCTGGAAAATGGCGGTCTAGGGTGCGAGCGGATCAGGCGTCGGCCAGCGCGGCGTCGTATTGCGCCTCGAGCTGGCGCATCATGACGTGCTGGCGGCGGACCTGGTCGATCGCCACCCACGGCTCGCGCGCACCTTCGTATTCCGAAGACAGGTAACCGCTGTAGCCCGCGCGTTTAAGCACCGGTATCACCTTGTCCCAGGGGATGTTTTCGCACTGCAGATCATCGTTGATGTAGTGGAACTTCGCCTGGATGAACGCCACGTACTTGGCGATGTCGAGGAACTCTTCGGGATCGACCGCGATGCCGTTGATCAGCTTGGCGTGATCGCTATCACCCTCGGGCACTTCATGCTGCCAGCCCTTGAGCGGGCGGTTCTGGAAGATGCCGGTATCGATCAGCAGGCGGAAGTTGGGGGTTCCGGTGCGCTCGATGAAATCGATGTAGCCTTCCACCGCCGGGTGCCTGATCGGCGTGGGCGAATGGATTTCGGGGCAGATCACGATGTCGAACTTATTGGCGAGATCGAGCACCCGCTCGACCGCGCCCGACCAGATCGGATCGGGGGTGAGCTGCGCGTCGATCACGCCGAACTTGGGACGCAGGAACTTGAAGCCAAGCCGGTGGGCCAGGCGCAAGTCACGCTCAAGCTCTCCGGCACCTTCCTCGACCGTCAGCTGCCGTCCCAGGCGCAGCTTGGTATCCACCCACGAGCACATGTTGGTCGGCTCAAGCTGGTAGCGGTCAAGCAGGCCGAACCAGGTGTCGAGCCATTCCTTGCTGGGTTCGGGATAGCACTCCACATGCGTCTCACCCAGGATCTCGATCCCCGTGGCCCCGGTATCGGCGGCGTGATCAAAGCCATCCTCAAGGGTCATGATGCTGCCGAAGTCTTCGGTATAGCTGTACAGCGATACCCCGTATTTGAACTGCCCGGACATGCTCAACTCCCTGTTCTGTCGATCCCGTGGTGGATCGGGCCATCCGGCCCGTTCTGCGTTCCTGGCCTGCTGCAAAAGCCAGAACAGGAACTACATTCTAATTACGATTTAATCGGTGATCAAATTCCTGGCAAGCGGCCATTTCGCGTCATTTCGCCATCGCGCGGCTGCCTATCCCGCATCCCTGACGCGCCTGGTGGACATGCCGGGCTTGAGCGCCGGCCCAAAAACAAGGCTTCGGAAGCGCCCCCACGCTCCGAAGCCTTGCATCACTTCCGATCGAAAGAGATCAGAAGTTGATCCCTGCCCGCACGCCGATGGTGCGAACGGAGTTGAAGCTGAAGCGCTGGTTGAGCGTCAGCACGGCCGGGCTCAGCGACGCATCGCCGCCGTCCGAACCGATCGAGATCGGGCGGATGGCATTGGTGCAGTTCTTGCAGAAGACCGACAGCGTCCAGTTTGCCGCCTTGAGGCCCAGGCTGGCATCCAGCGTATCCCAGCTCGGGATCTGGAACGCCGGGCCAAAGCCGGCTGACAGCGACGAACGGTGGTAATAGCTCAACGAAACCAGGCCATCGAGCGTGTTGGTCAGCGCATGCTGGTAATCAGCGCCAAGCGAGGTGCTGAACTTGGCCGAGAGTGGAATCTGATACCCCGCCGCATTGAACGAACTCTGCGTCGCCGAGCAGCCGCCGGTGGTCTGCGTCGGGTAGCACTGCGCGCCGGGGAAATCGTTGTACTTTGCATCCGCATACGTGGCCGAGCCGGACAGCGTAAGGCCCGGTGCGACGCGCGCGGTGAACGAGGCGTCCACACCCTTGGTCGTCGCGGTTGCCGCATTGGCGAGCACGAAGGTGCGCAGCACGGTGATCCACGACTGCACCTGCAGGTCGGTGTAGCGGGTGTAGAAGCCCGAAAGGCTGAGCGTCAGGTGATTGTCGAACAACCGGGTCTTGATACCGATTTCGCCGCCCTTCGAGATTTCCGGGCGCACCGCCAGGTTGGCGCCCGGCGCCGGCGCGGTGTTGGAGAAGCCCGGCCCCTTGTAGCCACGGCCGTAGAAGCCATAGACCAGCGTCGTGGGCGTTGCCTGCCAGTCGAGGCCGACCTTGTAGCTGAAGTTGGTGGCATCGGTGCTCTGGACCGAGTGGTTGTTGGGAATGCCCAGCGTGACGAAATACTGGCCGGTGTTTTCGAGCAGGTCGATGCTGGCCTTGTCATACGTGACGCGGCCGCCAGCGGTCGCCTTCAGCGTGTCGGTCAGGCCATAGCTGACCTGGCCATAACCGGCGAAGCTGTTCTGCTTGAGGGTAAAGCGCGAGTCCTGGCCGAGGAACGAGGTGTTGCTGACCGGGCAAGCCGCCGGCGGCGCGCCAAGCTGGGTGGCACCAACGCAGAACGGGAAGGTCGGCAGCAGGAACGAAGGCAGGCCGTTGTTGCCGCCCAGCAGATTCTGCTGGTTGAGCTGCGAGTGGAAGTAATACAGCCCGGCCTGGCCGGTGAGGCGGTTGCCCGAGGGCAGCGCCAGGCGCAGTTCTTCCGAGAACTGGTTATAGTTCTGATGCGCCGAATTGGTGTTGAAGAAGTTGTACTGGGTCTCGTCGGAATCGAACGAGAAGCCCGTCGTCATGTGCTTCCACGCGGCAATGTTGATCAGCTGGACGCCGCTATCGAACGTGTAGCTGATATTGGCCTGCGCACCGCCGGTTTCAGTGTCGCGGAAGTTGGGAGCGTCGGCCTGGAAAATACGATTGGTGGTGCCAGACGGCAAGCCCAAGCCCGTATAGGCACTGCCGGCGCCAAGCTCGCGATAGGTGATGTCATAGCGGCCGGTCACGCCGCGCTGGCGGTTGTAGTCGCCCAGGATATAGACGCTGAGCGCGTTGTCCGGCTCCCACAGGTACTTGGCGCGCAGGCCCAGGCTGCGCAGGCCCATGTCATTGCGAACCTTGGGATTTACTTCAGGCCAGGTCACCGAATCCTGCCCGCTGTAGATCGCGTTGAGGCGCAGCGCGCTGTTCTCGCTGACCGGCAGGTTCAACGTGGCCCGCCCCTGGATGCCGTGGCCGTTCTTCACCGGGCGGTCGCGGGTGACCAGTTCCAGGTCGGCATTGCCTTCCAGCTTGCCGATCTTGGGCTTGGCGGTGGTGATATTGATCAGGCCGGCAGAGGCATTCTTGCCGAACAGCAGCCCCTGCGGCCCGTTGAGAACCTCGACGCGCTCCAGATCGTAGAACGCGTTGGCGGCAAACTCGCCATTGCCCAGCACCACGTCGTCGACCATCTGCGAAACGCTCGATTCCACCGTCGTGGCAAACGTCGCCGTGCCGACACCGCGGATCGAATAGGTGTTGTCCTGCGCCACCTGAAGGCTGGGTGCCAGCTTGGTGACGGCGCTAAGGTCGTTGACGCCGCGCTTCACCAGCGTTTCGGCGGTGACCACCGAAACGCTGAGCGGCACTTTCATCACGTTTTCAGACCGGCGCTGTGCGGTCACGACGATTTCGCCAAGGCCGTCAGAGGCAGCCGGGGCCGCAACCTGGCCCTGCGCAACCGGCGCGGCGTCCTGCGCCGATGCGGCGGCCAGCGGGGCCAATGCAGCGCCGACGAACAGCGCAGTGTGGATGGACGTTCTGATCATGATGGCCTCCCTCTCCATGTCGTGAAGCACCAGAAAGAGACCCAAGGCGCCCTTTCGCCACTGCGGGCGTGCGCGCATTATCGGTCTTTCCTCCGGCGTCCTGCGTTAGGCGATACATTTTTAATCACCGATTAAAGTCGCCAATATTTTCCGTCGGGCGCCATGTCAAGCGGCTTCGCCCGATCGCCGCGCACACGACGCCCGCCAGCTGCCGATGCGTGCAGACCGGCGCGACGCGTCGAGGAGGCGACGGAGATAGAAAATGAAGATCAGCCACCGGGCGTGATGCGCCGGCAATCACGCTGGCTAGTGCCGCCAACGTGCCGCGCGCGCCAACGCGACCAGCACAGCGCTGACCCGTGGCTGCTTGTGTTGACCGTCCGCTACCGCGTCAGCGCGAGCGGAAATGATATTCGGCGAGAGTCCTGACGATCTGGCCATTGGCATCGACCAGCGCGATGCCGATTCCATCGACCTGCCCCTGGGCGCGCGGCGGTTGCTGCGTGGTCTTGGCCATATAGGTGGCCAGCGCGGGATTGGCCTCGTTGGCCAGCAGGGTCAGATGGGGATCGAACTGCATGAATACGTTGGGCGAGCCATAGCGCTGGAACGCGGGCAGCTTGGCCGGATAGTCCTTCATCCAGACCGGCGGCGCCAGGTCATGGTCGCGCAGCGGTTCGGCCGCCAGGGTCACTTCATCGGCCAGGCGTTGCAGCGCGGGGGTGTGCACCACGCGCAGGAACAGCCAGTTGGTGGGCGTGCGTTCGGTGCCATCGATTGCCAGGGGCAAGCGCTTGTGGCCGCGCGCCAGCCGCGCGATCGTGGCCTTGAGGCGGGGCACCGCGCTGGCGGGATATTGGGTCAGATAAAGCGTGGCATGCACCGCCTGCCCGCGCTGGCGAAACGTGGTCATGCCCAGTTGCGCCAGATCGGCGCTGGCCTGGTCCACCGCCGCCACGATCGGGCGCGAGGGGATGGCATAGATATCGATGCTGACCTTGTCCGCTGGCGCGGCCACCGCCGGGCTGGACGCCGCCAAAGCTGCGGATATGCCCCAGAAAAACGCGCGCCGCATCATCGTATCGTCCCTGCACAGGCCTGCATCATTGCCATCGGCGTGGCAGCCGCGCGCCGCACTTGCAACCGCAAATGGGCGCGCTGGCTGCCCCACCTATCCCAAAGGCCCGATCAGGCCGTGGTGGCGCGGGCGATCAGCCGGGCCAGTCGCGCCGCAAAGGCGCGCGGATCGCGCGGCGGCTCGCCATCGACGATACGCGCTTCATCCAGCAGCAGTTCGGCAGCGTCGGCGCGCAGCGCGTCGCCTTCCGGCAGAGCAGCGAGCGCCGCGATCTGCGCGTGCGCCGGGTTCACCTCCAGCACCGGTGCCGCGCCGGCCGGAAGCTGCCCGGCGTTGGCCAGCAGCTTTTCCAGCTGGCGATCGAGGCCACTTTCGCTGGCCACCAGGCACACCGCGCTGTCGGTCAACCGGTCAGACGCGCGCACCTCGGAAACCGCATCGCCCAGCGTGTCCTTGACGAACGCCAGGAACACACCCACCGCATCGCTTGGCTCGGCCTGGGGAGCGTCGGCGCCTTCGGGCAAGGGGATGAGGCTGAGATCGGCTGCTCCTTGCGTGACCGACTTGAACGGCTTGCCATCCAGGTCGATCGCGCCGCGCACCCAGAAGCTGTCCACCTGGTCGGGCAGCAGCAGAACTTCCACGCCGCGCGCGCGGAATCCTTCCAGCTGCGGCGAACTGGCGATGCGATCCAGATCGCTGCCGGTGGCGTAATAGATCGCGGTCTGGTTTTCCTTCATCGCCGCGACATAGTCCTGCAGCGAACGCCATTCCCCGCCCGAGGCCGTGGTCTTGAACCGCGCCAGGCGCAGCAGGGCCTCGCGCCGCTCGAAATCCTCGTAGAGCCCTTCCTTGAGCACGGCGCCAAACGTGTCCCACAGCTTGGCATAGGCCGCCGGATCGTCCTTGGCGGTCTTTTCCAGTTCGCCCAGCACCTTGCCGGTCAGGCCCTTCTGGATCGCGGCAAGGATCGGGCTGTCCTGGATCATCTCGCGCGACATGTTGAGCGGCAGATCGGCAGAGTCGACCAGGCCGCGCACGAAGCGCAGATAGCGCGGCAGCAGTTCTGCCTCGTCGGTGATGAACACGCGGCGGACATAAAGCTTCATCCGCCCCTTGCGATCGGGATCGAACAGATCGAAAGGGCGGGTTTCGGGCACGAAGGCGAGCACGGAATATTCGTGCCGCCCCTCGGCGCGGTAATGCAGGGTCAACGCCGGGTCGTCCCACTGCCCGGCCACGCTGCGGTAGAAATCCTTGTATTCCTCGGGCGTGATGGCGCTCTTCGGCTTGGTCCACAGCGCAGTGCCATCAGCCACCTGGGTGCCTTCAGCATCCGGCTTGTCCTTGACCGTAATCGGCACGGGCACGTGGCCCGATTGCGCGCGCACCATCTGCTCGATACGCGGCGCTTGCGCATAGTCGGCTGCGTCATCCAGCAGGTGCAGCACGATGCGCGTGCCGCGTGCCGGTGCATCCTGCGCCGCAACCGCGCCGATGGTATAGGTGCCCAGGCCATCGGACGACCACATCGCCGCGCCATCTTGCCCGGCCCGGCGCGAGATCACGTCGACCTTGGCCGCAACCATGAACGCGGAATAGAACCCAACGCCGAACTGGCCGATCAGCTGGGTGTCCTCAGCACCCTTGGCCGCCGCGATGCGGTCCATGAACGCCTTGGTGCCCGAGCGCGCGATCGTGCCGAGCGTTTCGGCCATGTCGGCTGCGGTCATGCCGATGCCGTTGTCCTCGATCGTCAGGCGGCGCGCATCGGCATCGACAGTGATGGTGATGCGCGGGGCCGGATCGTCGCCCAAGAGATCGGGCTGGGCAATCGCTTCATAGCGCAGCTTCTCGCACGCATCGGCCGCGTTCGAAATCAGCTCGCGCAGGAAGACATCCTTGTCCGAATAGACGGAGTGGACCATCATGTGCAGCAGCTTGGCCACATCCGCCTCGAAGGCGTGGGTTTGGGGGCTGGCGGCGGTATCGTCCAGAACGTCGGCGGTCATCGGTGGGCTCGGCTCCCTCTGTTTGGCAAGACAATGCAATAGGCGCCTTAGGTGTGCGCCCGCCAAGCCGAGTTCAAGCCCGGAAAATCTGGCACCCTGCCCGATATTCATCGTGCCACAGCGATTAGATTGCGATATGAAACCCAAGCATACGTGCTTTGCGAAGAATGGGCTGCCTTTCATGATCGAATTGACCGTCAACGGCCAGAAGCGTCAGATCGACGCTGATGGCGATACCCCCCTGCTGTGGGTGCTGCGTGACGACCTGGGGATGACCGGGACGAAATACGGCTGCGGCATCGCCCAGTGCGGCGCCTGCTCGGTCATGATCGACGGCACCGTGACGCGCAGCTGCGTGACGCCGGTGGAATCGGTCGCCAGCGCACAGATCACCACGATCGAGGCGGTCGAGGCCGATCCGGTGGGCGCCCGCGTGGTGGAAGCCTGGGTCAAGCACCAGGTGCCGCAGTGCGGCTATTGCCAATCGGGCCAGGTCATGGCGGCCACCTCGCTGCTCAAGCAGAAGGCCAAGCCCAGCGATGCCGATGTCGAGGCGGCAATGACCAACCTGTGCCGCTGCGGCACCTACAACGCGATCAAGGCGGCGGTGCGCGATGTCGCTGGCCTGGCTGCCACGCAGGAGCACGGCGCATGACCGAATGGACCCCGCTTGATCCCGCGCTGGCCAAGGTGCTGCCCACCGGCGAACCGGTGAATGTGTCGCGCCGCGGCTTCCTGGGCGCGGCCAGCGCCGGCGCCCTGGTGCTCGGCTTTGGCCTGCCGGTGGGCGCAGCCCGCGCGCA
>NZ_APCQ01000129.1:0-6008 GCF_000410615.1 Novosphingobium sp. B-7
CGCCGCCGCCAGCAGGTGCGCGTTGCCTGCGCGGCGGCCGGGCGCGGTCCCCGCGTGCTGATGGGCGATTTCAACGAATGGGCGCCACGCGGCGGCGCGCTCCAGGCCTTTCCCGGCGATCTTTCAGTTCTCGCGCCCGGCCGCAGCTTTCCCGCGCGGCGCCCGCTGGGCCAGCTCGACCGTATCGTCGCCAGCCACGACTGGGTGGTCGACGGCATCGGCGTGCACCATAGCCCCCTGGCGCAGCAGGCGTCGGATCACCTGCCGGTGTGGGCTCGGCTGCGGCTGAGTGGGAAAGCTCCTGCCTAAAATTTAGGCAGATTCTGTGCACTGCACAAGAATCGAGCGGCGGCGAAACGCTCGACAATGGATATGGTTTCCGTGAATCGCTGATTTCGTAAGAAAACGGATTTGGCACGCCCCTTGCTTTAACAATTCATGCCGGTTCCGCACCGGCTGGTTGAGGCCGTGAAAGGGGGCATGAATGAAATTCATCATCGCCATCATCAAGCCGTTCAAGCTCGACGAAGTGCGTGAAGCGCTGTCGGGTCTGGGCGTTGCTGGGATGACGGTGTCGGAAGTGAAGGGTTTTGGCCGACAGAAGGGCCAGACCGAGATCTACCGCGGCGCCGAATACTCCACGAACATGCTGCCCAAGGTGAAGCTCGAAATCGCTGCCAGCGACGACCTCGCGGCGCAGATTGTCGAGACCATCCAGCAAACCGCCAGCACCGAGGCGATCGGCGACGGCAAGATCTTCGTGCTCGATCTCGCTTCGGCGGTGCGCATTCGCACCGGCGAAAGCGGCGATATGGCGCTGTGACTTCCGAACAGAGGGGAAACCATATGATCCGCAAGATGATCAGTGGCATGACGGCAGCCGGGCTCAGCCTCGGCATGGCCTCTGCCGCCTTTGCGCAAACCGGGCCGATCAAGGCCCCCACGGCCGACCAGATGGCCACCATGGTCAACAAGGGTGACGTCGCCTGGATGCTGGTCTCGGCCGCTCTGGTGCTGATGATGAGCATCCCCGCCCTGGCGCTGTTCTACGGCGGCCTGGTGCGCACCAAGAACATGCTTTCGGTGCTGATGCAGGTGCTGATGATCGTGTCGGTCGCGGCGCTGTGCTGGGTCTGCTGGGGCTATTCGATGGCCTTCACCGGCGGCTCGCCCTATGTCGGCGGCTTCTCCAAGATGTTCCTGGCGGGGGTTTCCACCTCGACTTATGCAGCGACGTTCTCCAACAACGTCTACCTGCCCGAATATGTCTATGTCATCTTCCAGATGACCTTCGCCTGCATCACGCCGGCGCTGATCGTGGGCGCCTTTGCCGAGCGCGTGAAGTTCACCCCGCTGATGATCTTCACCGTGCTGTGGCTCACCCTGGTCTATTTCCCGATGGCCCACATGGTGTGGTACTTCGCCGGTCCTGACTTCCTGTCGTCCAACACCTCCGACGCCGGCCTGATCTATGGCTGGGGCGGCCTGGACTTTGCCGGCGGCACCGTGGTGCACATCAACGCCGGTATCGCTGGCCTCGTCGGCTGCCTCGTGATCGGCAAGCGCCTGGGCTTTGGCAAGGAAGCCACCCCGCCGCACTCGCTGACCATGACCATGATCGGTGCCTCGCTGCTGTGGGTGGGCTGGTTCGGCTTCAACGCCGGTTCGGGCCTGGAATCGAACGCGGCCACCGCGCTCGCCTTCATCAACACCTTCGTCGCCACTGCCGCCGCCGCCGTCTCCTGGTCGGTTGTCGAACAGATCAAGCATGGCAAGCCCTCGATGCTGGGCGCTGCCTCGGGTGCCGTCGCCGGCCTCGTCGCGATCACCCCGGCGGCCGGCTATGCCGCGCCGATGGGCGCCATCGTCCTCGGCCTCGTCGTCTCGCCGATCTGCTTCTTCTTCGTCACCACCGTCAAGAACGCCCTCAAGTATGACGACACGCTCGACGTGTTCGGCGTGCACTGTGTCGGCGGGATCGTCGGCGCCATCGGCACCGCCATCGTGGCCGACCCGTCGCTGGGTGGCCAGGGCTGGATCGACTACACCGTGTTCCCCGCCAAGGCCGGCACTTATGACCTGGTTGCCCAGATCATCACCCAGGTGAAGGCCGTGTGCGTCACCCTGGTGCTCTCGGGCGGTGTCTCGGCGGTCCTGTTCATCGCTCTCGACAAGACGATCGGCCTGCGTCCGACCGAAGAAGCCGAGCGCGAAGGCCTCGACATCTCCGAACACGGCGAACGCGCCTACAACATGTAAGTTTTCACCAGCTTGGCGGGGTGGGGGGCCTGATCCTCTCCCTCTCTCCCCCTCCTCCGCCAAACCATGTTCCTCCTGCGAACGACCTGGGCCGGAAGCGCACGCGCTTCCGGCCTTCTTTTTTGTTCGCCCGGCAGCCCCCGGGCGGCTTTGCAAAGTTAACGATCAGGCAATCGTCCCATCGTAGAACACCTGAGCGAAAGCGTCCCTTGGGCGGAGATTCTGATGGTGATCCGGCGCATGGCCTGGGGCAGGCCAGGCAACAGTGGCAATGAACGGTCCGATGGCGTTGCGGGCGCGCCTGCCGCTGCGCCCACGGCCAGGGATGCCGCCAAGGCCACTGGCCTCGCGCCCGATCATGCCACCGCGCTGTGCCGCGCCTATGAAGCGCTTGGGCTGGGGGCGTTCTGGTCGAGCGATGCCGATGGCCGGCTGACCTATCTATCCCCTGCCGCGCGCGCGCTGCTTGCGGGCGAGGGCGACCCGATTGGCCGCACCCTGCTCGATCTGTTCCACCACGATGAAACCCAGGGCGACAATGGCAGCGAGCGCTCGCTGCGCTTCGTGCTGGCGCGGCGCACCCGCTTTGAGCGGCTGACCGTGCGCACCGGGCCGGCCAGCCAGCCGCGCTGGTGGTCGTTGTCGGGCGAAGCCGTGCACCATCGTGGCCAGTTTGCCGGCTTCCACGGCCATTGCGCCGATATCAGCGACCAGCGCCGCCATGCCGAGGAAAGCTCGCACATGGCGCTGCACGATCCGCTGACCGGCTTGGCCAATCGCCGTCACATGAACCAGACGCTGGCGCGCAAGCTTGCCGCGCTGGCCTCCACCCGGCGCGGTTGCGCCACGATGCTGATCGATCTCGATCGCTTCAAGCAGGTCAACGACACGCTGGGCCACGCTGCCGGTGATGCCCTGCTCAAGCAGGTGGCCGATCGCCTGGTACGCCTGGTGGGCGATGCCAGCCGCGTGTGCCGGCTGGGCGGCGATGAATTCCAGATCATCCTGCCCGAGGTGGAGGATCGCGGACACCTGGGCGAACTGGCCGAAGCCCTGATCGAGGATATTTCCCAGCCCTATCTGATCGATGGCAGCCGCTGCCTGATCGGCGCGTCGATCGGTGTGGCGATTGCCCCGTTCGATGGCGCGGCGGCCGACGACCTGGTGCGCAGCGCCGATCTTGCGCTCTATGCCGCCAAGGGCAGCGGGCGCGGGCGCTTCCGCTTCTTTTCCAGCGACCTGCTCAAGGCGGCAGAGGATCGCAAGGCCTTGGAGGAGGACCTGCACGATGCCCTGGCGCAGGGCCAGTTTGCCCTGCACTACCAACCCATCGTCAAGGCGCAGAGCAACCAGGTGATCGGGGTGGAGGCGCTGCTGCGCTGGAACCATCCCGAACATGGCCAGGTATCGCCGGCGCGGTTCATCCCCATTGCCGAGGAATCCAATCTCATCCGCACGATCGGCGAATGGGTGTTGCGCAAGGCCTGCGCCGATGCAGCTGGCTGGGAAGTCCCACTGCGCGTGGCGGTCAATGTCTCGCCCGTGCAGTTTGCCGACGAGGCATTTCCTGCGCTGGTCACCTCGGCCCTGGCGCAATCCGGGCTCGATCCCGCGCGGCTGGAACTGGAAATCACCGAAGGCGTGTTTCTGGAAGAAGGCGGCCAGACCGATGCGCGGTTCAACGCGCTCAAAGGCCTGGGCGTGCGCCTGGCGCTCGATGATTTCGGTACCGGCTATTCCAGTCTCGGCTATCTCAAAAGCGCGCCGTTCGACAAGATCAAGATCGACCAGTCGTTCGTGCGCGGCGCCACCCAGCCGGGCAACCGCAACCGCGCGATCATCACCGCCATCGTCGCGCTGGCCCAGGCGCTGGACATGGAAACCACGGCCGAGGGCGTGGAAAGCTTTGACCAGTTCGACCTGATGAAAGCGCTGTGTGTCAGCCATGTCCAGGGCTTCATCTATAGCCAGCCGCTCGACAACGACACGTTCGTTGCCGGCCTTTCCGGCGGGGACTGGACCATCGAGCCATCGGGCCCGGCGCGCCAGCGGCATCAGCGGCAGGCGATGTTCCGCCGCGTGGGCGTGGTGCACGAGGATCACTATTACCCCGTGGTGCTGCGCAACCTCTCGAAATCGGGCGCGCTGATCGAGGGGCTGCTCGAAGTGCCGCTCGACACGCCTTTCGTGCTCGATCTGGGCGATGGGCAACTGGTGGTGTCGCGCGTGCGGCGCAGCCAGGGCCATCAGCAGGGGCTTGAGTTCGAACAGGAACTGGTCAGCGATGGCAACGGCGGCCTGTGCACGCGCTATCGCGTCTCGCCCTATCAGCTTTCCGCTGCCGGGCTGACCCTGGGCGCCGGCCCCAACGGGCCGTTGCAGATCAACCGTGGCCCCAATGCCAAGGTGACGATGCCCGCCTTTGCCATGGCGACCGACTGGAACGGCGCCGGGCTCGCTTGGACGGATGCTGCGTAACGCTTGAATTGCGCGGTTCATGGCGTAAAGCCCATGCCATCATGACCGACCAGACCGCGCCCGCATCCGCCCAGACCGCCAGCCTCGACCGTTCGCGGCCGCAGCCCAAGGACTGGATCAAGGCGATCCATGCCTATGTGCCGGGTAAATCGGCCGGGCTGGATGGGCAGCCGTTGATCAAGCTGTCGGCCAATGAAAACCCGCTGGGCACCAGCGCGGCGACCATGGCTGCGCGCGCACAGGTGGCCAATGCCGCGCTCTATCCCGATCCTGACAGCAAGGATCTGCGCGGCGCGCTGGCCGCGCTGCACGGGCTCGATCCCGCGCGCATCGTGATGGGCACGGGTTCGGATGAACTGCTGCATATCGCGGCCCAGGCCTATGCCGGCGTTGGGGATGAAGTGCTGTTCGTGCGCTATGGCTTTTCGGTCTATCCGATCGCGGCACGGCGTTGTGGCGCAACGCCCGTGGAAGCGCCCGACGCCGATTTCGGCACCGATGTCGATGCGCTGCTCGCGGCGGTGACCGAGCGGACCCGTGTGGTGTTCCTGGCCAATCCCAACAATCCCACCGGCAGCTATATCGGCCGTGCCGAACTGGCGCGGCTGCATGCCGGCCTGCGCCCCGATGTCTTGCTGGTGGTGGACCAGGCCTATGCCGAATATGTCGCGGCAGACGATGACGATGGCGCGCTCGATCTGGCGCGTACGGCCGCCAACGTGCTGGTCACGCGCACGTTCTCCAAGATCTATGGCCTGGCCGGAGAGCGGATCGGCTGGGCCACCGGGCCGGCCGACGTGATCGACATGCTCAACCGCATTCGCGGGCCGTTCAACGTCTCGCTCACCGGGCAGGCGATGGGGCTGGCGGCGGTGCACGACCAGGCGTTTGTCCAGGCATCGGCCGCGCACAACCGGGCCGAACGCGCGCGCTTTGTCGCCGCGTTAGAGGCGCTGGGCAACCACGGGCTGCGCGCGCTGCCGAGCCAGGCCAACTTCGTGCTGATCGAGTTTACCGGCGCGCTCACGGCAGAGGCGGCGTATCTGGGCCTGATGGATGCGGGGTATATCACCCGCTGGCTGCCCGGGCAGGGGCTGCCGCAGTGCCTGCGCATCACCATCGGCACGCCCGCGCAGATGGATGCCATCGCCGGCGCGCTGCGCACCATGGCAGACGCTGCGCCAGGCACGGCCCGGTGAGCGCTGCCCCCTTCACGCGCATCGCGGTCATCGGTCTGGGCCTGCTGGGCGGATCGGTGGCGCTGGCGGCGC
>NZ_APCQ01000125.1:0-9032 GCF_000410615.1 Novosphingobium sp. B-7
GCGGTATCGCTATTAACATAACCTTTATTATGGAGCTGGCGGCACAGGCTATGTCATGTGGCACTGGCCTGACTTTGCCACATAATCCTTTGCCGTCACAGACTTGGCACGCCATAGCTGGCATTGCACACCCGCCGACCGGCCACGTGGCCGCTGTCCGGCGATGATGGAGGCGAATGACCATGCCTGCAATGCCTCGCTTTCCTGCGCCGATGCGCCAGGCTCTCGCCACGCTGCTGCTCGCCGGTGCCGCGCTTGCGCCGCACACCGCCATGGCGCGCAAGCCGGCCAGCTTGCCGATGGCCACCTGCATCAACCTGGGCAACCACCTGGACATGGCCCATGGCGGGGAAATTCAGCACAATCGCCTCGGCCCGGCCGATTTCGCGCGGATCAAGGCAGCCGGGTTTGATACGGTGCGCCTGCCGGTCAACTGGTCGAGCCACAGCCTGGCAACGCCGCCCTATACGATTGATCCGGCGTGGTTCGCCCGGGTGGACCAGGTGGTGGATGGCGCCCTGCATGCCGGGCTCAAAGTCATTCTCAACAGCCACAATTTCGAGGCGATCAACACCGATCCGGTTGGCGCCCAACCGTGGTTTACTGCCGTCTGGAAGCAGATCGCCGATCACTATGCCAGCCGCCCGCGCCAGACGCTGTGGTTCGAGATCGAGAACGAACCTAAGGACGCGCTAGACAATGCCAATCTTGTCACCACGTTTGCGCCGGCGCTGGCGGCCATTCGCCGCCACAATCCCAATCGCCCGGTGATCATCGGCGGCGAGAAATGGAGCAATATCACCTCGCTCGCCACGCTGAACCTGCCCGATGATCCGCAGGTCTGGCCCACGTTCCACTATTACGAACCCTTTGCCTTCACCCACCAGGGCGCCACCTGGGTGTCGCCCTCCCCGCCGCTGGGCCGGACGTATGGCACGCCGGCCGATCTGGCGCGGCTGCCCGTGGATGTGCAGCGGATCAAGGCCTATGTCGCGCGCACCGGCAAGATCCCGCTGATGGGCGAAACCGGTGCGTTCGAATCCATTCCCACAGACCAGCGCATCGCCTATTACCGCAGCGTTTTCAAAACGTTCCGCCCGTTGTGCGTGCCGATCTGCGTCTGGGCCTATACCAACACATTTCCGTTCTTCGATTCCCACAAGGGGCAGTGGATTCCCGGCCTGCGCGGCGCGATCGGTCTGCCGGAAACCAGCCCCAAGCGCTGACCGGGCCTGCTCCACATGGCGGAAACAGGCCCGGTACGCGGCAATCAGCCCTGCATCTGTTCGAGCGTCACGCCCTTGGTTTCGTTGACCATGGCGCGCACGAAGAAGAACGACACGGCCGCCGCCGCCGCATAGAACGAATAGGTGACCGCCAGGCCCGGCGAGACGACCAGCGCGGGGAAGCTGACCGAAATCGCCGCATTGGCGATCCACTGGGCAAAGCCCGAGACGGCCAGGCCCGAACCGCGGATCTGGTTGGGGAACATTTCACCGAGCATGACCCACATGATCGGGCCCCAGCTCATGTTGAAGAACACGACATAGGCATTGGCGGCCAGCAGTGCGATCACGCCATTGTTGCCCGGCAGCGACACCGCGCCACCGGCGCCATGCACCGCCGTCGAAAACGCCCAGGCAACGATCCCCAGCGTCACCGCCATGCCGGCCGAGCCGGTGAGCAGCAGCGGCTTGCGCCCGATGCGATCGACCAGCAGCAGCGTGGCGAGGCAGCCCGCGATGGACACCACGCCCGAAATGATGTTGGTTTGCAGCGCATAGCTTTCGGAAAAGCCCACGGCCTGCCACAGCGTGGCGCCATAATAGAACACCACGTTGATGCCGACCAGTTGCTGGAACACGGCGAGGCCGATCCCCGTCCACACGATCGGACGGATGCGCCCGGTGGCGCGGTCGATCAGGTCGGAAAGCTTGGGACGGTGGTGGTCTGCTGCCAGGCTCTGGCGGATTTCGGCAACGGTGCGGGTGGCACTGGCGGCACCGAGCAGGCGGGCGAGCACGGCATGCGCGCCAGCGTCATCGCCCTTGGCCACGAGATAGCGCGGGCTTTCCGGAATGCCCATGAGCGCGAGGAAATAGATCGCCGCCGGCAGCGCCTGCAGCCAGAACATCCAGCGCCACGCCGGCTGCCCGGCCCACAGGATTGCCGTGGATTCTCCCGCAACATGCGCCAGGATATAGTTGACGATAAAGGCGCCGGTCAGCCCGGTGATGATCATCACCTGCTGCACGCTCGACAGGCGCCCGCGCACGTTGGCCGGCACCACTTCTGAAATATAGACTGGCGAAATCACGCTGGCCGCGCCCACGCCCAGCCCGCCGATCACCCGTGCGACGATGAAGATGAGCGAAGAGCCGGCAGCGCCAGCGAGGATCGCGCTGGCCAGAAACAGCACCGCCGCCAGCTTCATCACCCCGCGCCGGCCGATCTGGTCGGCCAGGCGCCCGGCCCCGAATGCGCCGATCGAAGAGCCGACGAGAATGGCGCCGACATTGACACCGATGCCCACCTTGCCCAGTTCGAACGCAGCCTCAAGGCCCTTTTGCGTGCCGTTGATCACCCCGGAATCATAGCCGAACATGAAGCCGCCGATCGTGGCCACCGCCACGATGGCGCCGATCAGGCGCATGTTGACCGCGCTTGGTGCCAAATCGTTCATCCTGTCCTCTCCCATATGTCTTTTTATACCCGCGCGAGATGGGCCGGTAAGCCGGCCACCCCGGGATCGAAGGCGAAGAGCGCACCCGCCAATGGCTGGGCCGCGCGCTCTGCCGTGCTCAGGCCCTTGGTTGCCGTGGTGGCATAGGCGGTGCGCAAATCCGGACCACCGAACGCAACCTTGGTCACGTTGGCCACGGGAAATGGCACGACGCCGATCAATTTTCCCGCCGGGTCGTAGCGGCGCACGGCCCAACCGGCGAAGAGGCCAACCCACAGGCAGCCTTGCGCGTCCACCACCGGTCCATCCGGATAGCCGGCGCCGTCCTCGATTTGCGCAAACAGGCGGGTGCCGGTCACACGCCCGTCGTGCACCATGCTCGCCCAGATGCGCCGGCCCAGCGTATCGTGGTGGTAGAGCGTGTGCCCATCGGGCGAGAAGGCGGGCCCATTGGTGATCGAAACCGGCGGCAGCCCGCTATCAATGCAGCCATCTTGATCGAGGCGATAGATCCGCCCGCTTTCGTCGGTTTCGGCATCGTCCATCGAGCCCAGCCAAACCGCGCCATCGGCCGCGACCGTGGCATCGTTGAGGCGGTTGCCCGGCAGATGCGCCTCGGGCGCGCAGAGCAGGGTAAAAATGCCGCTTGCCGGATCGAAGCGGTGCACGCCGGTTTGCAAGCCGGCCAGCAGCGTGCCATCGGCGCAGGGCAACACCCAGCCCACTTGCGCGGGCGCCGGCCACGTGGCGGTTTCACCGCTTGCCGGGACAATGCGATGGATCGCCGGCGCCTTGATATCGACGAACCACAGCGCGCCTTCGTGCGCGGCCCATACCGGGCCTTCACCCAGCGTGGCCGCCAGTGGCCACACCGCCTGCGGCGTCGCCCCGGCGATGACCGGGACATGGGCCGGAACGTGCGCTGCGCTCAACGCCATCCGGCGTCGACCCAGTATTCGTGCCCGGTGATCAGGCGCGCATCGTCAGAGGCGAGGAACAGCGCCAGCGCGGCCACATCGGCCGGCATCAGCCGCCCATCAAGGCATTGCGAAGCCACGATCTCGGCCTCACCCTCGGGCGTGTACCACTGTTCCTGGCGCGGAGTCTTGACGTTGCCGGGAATGATCGCGGTCACGCGGATGTTGTCGCGGCCCAGCTCGCGCGCCAGGCCACGGGTCAATCCCTCGATCGCGGCTTTCGCCGTCTGGTAGATCACCAGATCGGGCAGGCCCAGGTGCCAGCTGATCGACCCGAGGTTGATCACGGCACCGCCACCGGCGCGCTTCATCGCCGGCACGGCGGCCTGGGTGACGAAGAACTGGTGCTTGAGGTTCACCGCCATCCGCTCGTCCCAATAGGCGGGCGAAACCTCGTCCACGGCATGGCGATCATCGTTGGCGGCGTTGTTGATCACCACGTCGATCCCGCCCAACTGCGCCTCTACCTGCGCCATCATCGCGGCGATCGCATCGGCATCGCGCAAGTCGCAGGGCAGGAACAGCGGCGCGGGCGCGGCGCTGTTGCCCAGCCGCGCCGCCACGGCCTCGCCCTGCTCTTGGGCGATGTCGCAGAACGCGACATGAGCGCCCTGGGCCACGAAGGCTTCCACCAGGCCTTCCCCGATGCCGCTGCTGCCACCGCTGATGAATACGCGCTTGCCGGCCAGGCTGGGATAGATCGCGCGGTGGGATGCACCGTTGAGCGCGCCATTGGCGCCGCTCATGCCGCGCGCCCCAGCAGGCCGCGCTGCGCCAGGTTGGCATAAAACGCGGTGATGCCCATGGTCCAGGGCGCGGCCTGCGGACAGGTGACCACGGTATTGACCAGCTTGCCCAGGCGCGGGGTGGCGATCGTCACCACATCGCCCACCTTGTGGGTAAAGCCGCGGCCGGGATCGTCGCGATCCTGCACCGGGGCAAACAGCGTGCCCAGGAACAGGCAGAAACCATCGGGATAGTGATGTTCGCTCAAGGTCTGGCGCACCAGGTCGAGCGGATCGCGGCTGATCTGGTTCATGCTGGAATGGCCTTCCAGGCGATAGCCATCGGTGCCTTCGATCAGCAGGTCCACCTCGGCCTGGCGCACATCGTCGAGCGTGAAGCCATCATCGAACAGGCGGACCAGCGGCCCGAGCGAGCACGAGGCGTTGTTATCCTTGGCCTTGCCCAGCAACAGCGCGCTGCGCCCTTCGATATCGCGCAGGTTCACGTCGTTGCCCAGCGTGGCACCCACCACCGTGCCGGCAGCATTGACCAGCAGGACCACTTCGGGTTCGGGATTGTTCCAGGTCGAATCGCTGCGCACGCCGATTTCGGCAAGCGGGCCAACGGTCGCCAGCACCGGCGCCTTGGTAAACACCTCGGCATAGGGCCCGATCGCCACTTCCAGGTATTGCGACCAAAGGCCATCCTCGATCAGCAGCGCCTTGAGCGCCTCTGCCTCGGCCGAACCGGGCACGACCGAGCGGATCGAGCCACCAACGCGGTCTTCGATGCGGGCGCGGATTTCCTGCGCCTTGCCAGCATCGCCCCGCGCGCGTTCCTCGATCACGCGTTCCAGGGTGGAGGTGGCGAAAGTTACCCCGCAGGCTTTCACGCACTGCAGGTCGATCGGGCTGAGCAGCGGCAGCGCCAGCGAATCGAGCCGGCCGAGCGCGACCCCGGCGCTGGCGTCGAGCGGCAGCATGTCGACGAGCTGGGCAACGGTGGGCGCCACGCCGGCCATGTCATAGGCCACGCCCTGCTCCACCAGAATCGGGCTTGGCCCGGCCGCGGTTTCCACCCGCCCGAGGAATCGCCCGGATTCCCAGTCTGCCGGCAGCAGCGCTGCGATGGATGACACCCCGTCCATTTCCTTCTCCCCAACCCTCGGGCAATCGTTGACAAATTCTGATAGCGCTACCATCATGCAATGCGGCTCGCTGTCAAGTGGTTTTGAATTGGCACGGCAAAGAACACGGCCGGTCCGCCCTGGGCCAGAGCCGAACTTACCAACAGGGAGAAGACGATGCTTGGTGTTGTGCCCAACAGCCAAACGGAAATTCGGCCTCGCCGGCGCGCGGCCAAGACCCTGATCGCGGCCCTGGCCAGCCTGATGGCGCCGATGGCGGCGCAGGCGCAAGGCGCTGCTTCGCCGACCGCCGCCCCCCTTCCCCGCATAGAGCGCACCGCGAAGGGCGCGATGCTGATGGTCGATGGCGCGCCGTTCCTGATGCTGGGCGCCCAAGCCAACAATTCCAGCAACTATCCCGAGCCGCTCAAGAAAGTATGGCCCACGATCGATGCCATGGGCGCCAACACACTGGAAATCCCGGTCGCCTGGGAGCAGATCGAGCCGCGCGAGGGGCAGTTCGACTTTTCCTGGGTCGATCATGTCGTGGGGGAGGCGCGCAAGCATGACAAGCGCCTGATCCTGCTGTGGTTTGCCACGTGGAAGAACACCGCGCCGGCCTATGCCCCGGAATGGGTCAAGCTCGATCCCAAGCGCTTTCCCCATATGCTCACGGCCAAGGGCGATGTGCACTATGCGATGAGCCCGCTGGGCAGCGAAACGCTCAAGGCCGATACCCGCGCCTTTGCCGCACTGATGCACCACATCGCCCAGATCGACCCGCAGAACACCGTCATCATGATGCAGGTGGAAAACGAGGTCGGCAGCTATGGCAACGTGCGCGACTTTTCGCCGATGGCGCAAAAGCTGTTTGCCGGCCCGGCGCCGCAGGCGCTGCTCAAACACTATGGCAAGCCGGCCGGGCAGACCTGGGCCCAGGCCTTTGGCAGCGACGCCGACGAATATTTCCAGGCGTGGTATGTCGCCAGCTATCTCAATACCGTGGCCAAGGCCGGCAAGGCGGAAAAGAACCTGCCGATGTATGCCAATGCCGCGCTCGCATCGGCATTTGGCCGACAGAGCGCGACGACCTATTCCAGCGGCGGCCCGGTGCACCACGTGATCGATATCTACAAGGTGGCTGCGCCCGCGCTCGATCTGGTGGCGCCCGATATCTACAACCGCGATGAAAAGGCGGTGCACGCCTATCTCGATCTCTATGGCCGGCCAGACAACCCGTTGATGGTCCCCGAAATCGGCAACGACGCGGAATATGCGCGCTTTTTCTGGGACGCGCTGGGCAAGGGCACGATCGGCTATTCCCCGTTCGGGATGGACCAGACCGGCTATTACAACTTTCCGCTGGGCGCCAAGGGGATCGACGACACGATCAACGGCTTTGCCCGGATCTATCACCTGTTTGCCCCGATGCAGGCGGTCTGGGCCAAGGCGGCGGCGCAAGGACAGGTGCACGCGGCCAGCGAACCGGCCGATCCGGCGGCGGGCCACAAGCGCGAACTGCTGATTGGCCGCTACAAGGCGACGCTGGGCTTTGGCCAGGATGCGTTCGGCTTCGATCCGCCGCGCGGCAATCCGCATCCCACCGGCGGCGCGGCCATTGCCCAGCTTGGCCCGGATGAATTCCTCATCACTGGGTTCGACACGCGGGTCACGCTCAATCTCGCCACGCCCGCGCCCGGCGAAACGCTCACTCTGCTGCGTGCCGAGGAAGGGCATTACGCCCCGGACGGCAAGGGCGGGCAGGTCTGGGTGTTCGATCGGGTGTGGAACGGTGATCAGATCGACTATGGCTTCAACTTCACCAGCATCGGCCAGGTGCTCAAGGTCCGCTATGCGCGGATGAAAGGCACCGGCGTGATCGCAGCCGGCGCCGAGCATTGAGGCAGGCGGCCGGCCACAGACGTTGATGCGTCAGATCAGGCCGGCCCCGTCCAACTGCACCACGGGCACCATGCCGCCTTCCGGGCGCGGCGGCAGGGTCAGGACCAGGCCATCGGCATCCTGGCGGAACGGCACCGGCCCGCCGCCGAGCAGGCGCGCAGAGGCCACTTGGCCCGCCTGCTGGCCCAGCGACGCGATCCGTACCGGCGCATCGGGCCATTCCAGCATCGCGGCAAACAGCGCGCCGTGCTTGGTGGTAAAGCGGATATCCTGCGCGGTGAATGGGCCAGACTTGCCCTCTGCCATGATGCCGGTGTCCAGCTTGGTTGGCCCTTCGCCATAGCGCCGCCACGGGCGGCTGCCATGGATCATGGCATCGCCGTGCACCGCCATCCAGGCGGTGATCCCGTCCAGGATCTTGCTCTCTTCGGCATCATAGGTGCCATCGCCGCGCAGCGGAATCGACAGCAGCAGGTTGCCGTTCTTGGATACCACATCGACCAGGCGCTGGATCACCTGATGGGCCGGCACATAGGATTTCTGCGCGAACCGGTCGCGGTTGTAATGCCAATCGCCGATGCAGGTGCAGGTCTGCCATGGGCGCGGGCGGATATCGGCGGCAAAGCCGCGCTCCACGTCTTCGACCACGGCGCGCTGCTGGTAATCGCTCAGCCGCTTGGCCGTCAGCACCACGTCGGGGCTGCCGTGCCAGGCAGTGGCCTGGTTGTAGAAATGCGCGGCGGCTTCCAGGCCATAGTGATCGAACGGCAGGCCGTAATCGTCGAAATAGACCACGTCGGGGCGGTAGCGCTCCACCAGGTTCTTTTGCCGCGCCAGCCAGCGCGCGGCAAAGGCCGGGTTGCGCGGCGGCACGGTTTCCAGCCACTGCCCATCGTTGGCCTGGTGCCACTTGTCCATCGCGGCATCGCTGGTGATGCCATCGGGCGGGGCCATGTTCGGGCCGGTGTAGAGCGCCTGGGGATCGAGGCCCTGCCACCAGGTGCCCTGCCCGTGCTCGCGGCGCAGGTGCCAGGCGTCATAGCGCTGCCCGGCATGGGGCCCTTGCGCATCATAGCCATAGGCGGTCTGCCACCAGTGCCAGGCATGGCTGGCATGGTTCGACACGCCGAACTTGAGGCCCGCCCCGCGCGCCGCCTTTTCCCAGCCGGCGATCAGATCGCGCTTTGGCCCCACGCGCGTGCTGTTCCAGCCATGATGATCGCTGGTGAACAGGTCCAGGTTGTCATGGTGGCAGGCCATCGCCATGAAATAGCGCGCACCCGCCGCCTTGTAGCGTTGCACCAGGAAATCGGGATCCCAATGCTCACCGCGCCAATCGCCGATCACGTCGATGAAGCCGTGCGCCGTGGGATGGCCGTAGGTGGCAACCTGATGCTGGTAAGCCGGGGTGCCGGGAATATACATCGAGCGGCCATACCAGTCGCCACGCTCGGGCTGGCACTGCGGGCCCCAGTGCGCCCAGATGCCAAAGCGCGCCTCCCTGAACCACGCCGGCACCTGATAACCGGCGGCCAGAGACTGCCAGTCGGGCGCCAGGGTGCCTGGCCGGGCAGGATGGCCGCCCGCAGCAACGCGCGCCTGGCCCGCGCCACCCACG
>NZ_APCQ01000124.1:0-6665 GCF_000410615.1 Novosphingobium sp. B-7
GCCGGCGCGCCGCGCGGCCTGGCTCGCGGCCGAAATGCTCGCCCTTCAAGCCGATCACACCACCGGCGATCCGCTGCTTCTGGCCATGGCCGAAACCCTGGCGCGCTGCGTGGCGCAAGGTGCGCCCGATGCCGGCCCGGCGCCCGACACGCGGCTCGATCGCTTTGCCCAACTGGTAGAGGTGCACTTTCGCAGCCACCGCGATCTAGCGTTCTATGCCAGCGCGCTCGGCACCACGCCGCGCACCCTCTCGCGCCTCACCGCGGCGCGGCTGGGCTGTTCCCCCATGGACGTGGTCCATCGCCGTCTGGCGCGCGAGGCGCATCGCCTGCTGCGCTATACCAACGCCACCGCCGCGCAGGTGGCCGCCGAGCTGGGCTTTGAAGATCCCTCGTACTTCTCGCGCTTCTACTTGCGCCTCACCGGCCGCCGCCCGGCGCAGGATCGCGCCGGCGCCACGCAATCGGCCTTGCAAGGCGTGGGTGAGCCGCTATGAAATCTTCACAACCGTGAAATAGCGCAAGGGAGAGGCCCCGTGGCCCATATCAAGACCACCCATGTCGGCAGCCTGCCGCGGGGCGAGGAACTTACGCCGCTGCTGCTCGCCCGCGATGCCGGCAAGCCTTATGACGCTGCCGATTTCGACGCCAAGGTCGGCGCGGCAGTGAAGGATGCCGTACGCCACCAGGTGGACGCGGGCGTGTCGATCGTCAGTGATGGCGAACTGGGCAAGGTGGGCTATTCCACTTACATGATCGAGCGGCTGTCAGGCTTTGGCGGGCATATCGATCGCAAGCCGGCGGCTGACCTGGCCGAAGTGCCGGGCCTGGCCAAGAAGCTTTCGGCCATCATGGGTTCCCAGGAATTCGTCCGCGCCTCGTGCATCGGGCCGGTCAAGCTGGTCACGCTCGAACCGCTGCACGACGATATCCGCCGCTTCCGCGCCGCGCTCGACGCCCATGGTGGGCCCGATACGCAGGGCTTCATGAACGCGGCCTCGCCGGGCCTGATCACCGCGTTCCAGGTCAACCGCCACTATCCCAGCCACGAGGCCTATCTGGCTGACCTGGCCGATGCCATGCGCGAGGAATACGAGACGATCGTCAACGCCGGGTTCTTCCTGCAACTCGACTGCCCCGATCTCGCCATGTCGCGCCATACCGGCTACCAGGACATGAGCGAGGCGGACTTCCTGAAAGTGGCCGCCGCCAATGTCGAGGCGCTCAATGCCGCCACGGCCAACATTCCGCCCGAAAAGATGCGCATGCACGTGTGCTGGGGCAATTACGAAGGCCCGCACGATCACGATATTCCGCTTGAACGGGTGATCGATATCGTCCTCAAGGCGCGGCCTTCCACCGTGCTGTTCGAGGCGGCCAATCCCCGCCACGAGCATGAATGGAAAGTCTGGGCCGATGCCAAGGTGCCCGATACCAAGGTGTTGGCGCCCGGCCTGATCGACACCTGCTCCAACTATATCGAGCATCCCGAACTGGTCGCCCAGCGCATCGAGCGCTTTGCCGCCATCGTCGGCCCCGATCGCGTTGTGGCCAGCACCGATTGCGGCTTTGGCACCTTTGCCGGCTATGGCAAGATCGATCCGATCGTCACCTGGCGCAAGCTCAAGTCCCTGCGCGAGGGCGCCGATATCGCCGGAGCGCGCCTGTGAGCGGCGCCGTGACCGAAGACGAGCGCCGCGCGATCGAGGCCGATTGCGCCCGCCTCATCGCGCTCTACGCCAACCTCAACGACGAGGCACGCTGGGAAGAGGCCGCCGCGCTCTATGCCCCCGATGGGCTGATGACGCGGCCGACCGCACCCGATGCGCCGATTGTGGGGCAAGACGCGATCCTCGCCGCCTTCCGCGCCCGCCCGCCGCGCACCACCCGGCACGTGTGCAGCAACGTGGTGATCGACGTGGAAAGCGCCGACACCGCGCGCGGCACCAGCGCCATGCTGCTGTTCACCGGCGCGCCCGCTCCGCTGGTCGGCTCGTTCCACGATCGCTTCGTGCGCACCCCCCAAGGCTGGCGCTTTTCCGAAAGACGCGGCACCCTCCTCTTCCAACCCTAACCACAAACAAAAAGCCCCCCCCTCGTCAGGGGGGGGGGTTGGGGTTGGTGCAAAGCCAAGCGCAAACGCCAACTCCGCCCCGAACAAAGGACCACCCCACCCATGGCCTCTGCCCCGTCAACCTCTGCCCCGGTCAAATCGGCGCTGCGCACGCTCGACGTGATCGAATTCGTCGTGGCCCATGCCGGCGGCGTGGTGGCGCAGGACGTGGCGCAGGCGCTGGGCATTCCGGTGTCGAGCCTGTCCTACCTGCTCGCCACGCTGGTAGAGCGGCAATACCTGGCGCGGGAAGGGCGGCGCTACCTGCCCGGTCCCGGGCTGGAGCGGCTGCGCGTCGCCCCGGCGGCGCTGCCCCTGGCCGACCGCATGGCCCCGCTGGTCCGCGCGCTCAAGGTGGAGCTCAACGAAACCGCCAGCTTCATGGTCCGCGTCGGCTGGGAAGTGGAAGCCGTGGTGACCGAGGCGAGCGACCAGACCCTGCGCTATGCCATCGAACCGGGCGCGCGCCGCCCGCTGCACTGCCTGGCGGCGGGCAAAGTGATCCTCGCCTGGCTGTCAGACGCAGACCTGCACCGCTACTTCGCCGAAAGCACGCGCCTCGCCATGACCGAACACACCCGCGTCCGCGACGAAGACCTGCGCGCCGACCTCGCCCGCATCCGCGAGGAGGGCATCAGCACCGCCTGCCACGAAGCCACCCTGGGCATCTGCGGCACCGCCGTGCCAGTGCTGAGCGACGGCCAGATGGTCGGCGTGCTGAGCGTGGCCGTGCCGGAAGTGCGCTTTGACGAAGCGCTGGCGGCGCGGGTGCGGAGTGCGCTTAAGCGGGCGGCGGGGGCGGTGGGGTGATTATTGAACAATATCGTTTTCCGAGCATAATTCGTTGATTGAATACTGCTATGCTAAATATAGCAGCTGGAGGATACCATCGCGATTATCCCCTTACTGCTACCAAAGTCCTGACCCTGGGGCCGTTACGAGTTGACGTTTGGCGCGTGGTTTTGACTGTAAATGTGTGATTGAGACTTGCGTTTGAGCTTGTCTCAAGGGATGTATAGATCACAAATACCGAAGGAAGTGAGTGAGCTGTCGGGATCGGAGGGGGGCGTGATTAAATCGATTACGTTAAAAAATTTTCGCGGATTCCGTGATCATACAGTCGAACTAAATTCGTTTTGTCTGCTAATTGGTCCTAATAACGCCGGAAAAACAACGATAGTAGAGGCCTTGAGGATAGTTTCAGCCGCACTTGCAAGGTCATCATCAGCGAATTTTTCTACCGCCCCGCAGTTGATAGGCCCAGATGTAACAGGGCCCGTATATCGATTTTCTCTGGATACATTGGATATTGAAAGTAGAGGTCTTCATTATAATTATCAATCTGGAGATCCAGCAATAATTAAATTGCGATATAATAATAATTGCCAGGTTGTAGTTGCCGTAGGAGAGGGGTTGGCTGATGCATATTGCCAACTGTTACTTCCTGGTGAGAAGAAAATACACTCACAAGCCCAGGCTAGAAAATCCAACTTTCGGCAAATATTTGTCATGCCCCCAGTTGGAGCGTTGCTTGTCGAGGAGACTCATAGAGACAAGCGCTACCTTAAAAAGCATATCAATGGTTACCTGTCATATCGACACATTCGAAATCAAATGATGGATATGCCTGTTGAATTCGAGCGATTTAAGGATTTACTCACTGAAACATGGAGTACAAGTTTGCAAGTGGGTAATATAGAGTGCGGGACAGGGAAAAGTCAAAGTCACTATTCTCTCACAATACGTGATGGTCCATTTGTTAGCGAAATGGCTTTGGTTGGCTCCGGCTTGCAGGCTTGGATTCAAACTACATGGTTTCTTGCTAGGGTTGGTTCGGGGTCGATCATAATACTCGATGAACCTGACGTATATCTTCATGCTGATTTGCAAAAAAAGCTTATTAAGCTACTTGCTGCAGAAAGATATCATCAGACAATTGTTGCAACACATTCGCTGGAAATGATTGCAGATGTTGCTCCATCGGAGATAATTCTCGTTTCGAAAAGAGCGGCACGCTCCCGTGCGCTTTCATCAAGTGAGCAGGCCCAAAGTGTGGTTGAGGCTATTGGAACTAACCTCAACATACAGTTGTCAAAAGTGGCGGTATCTGGAAAAATAATTTTCGTTGAGGGGAAAGATTATGGATTTTTAGATCAGATTGCGTTTAAAATGGGGAATGTATTTTACGATAAATTCGCAAAAATTCCGCATTTTTCGGTCGGTGGCATGAATAATTGGCCCCGTGCTGCTATGGCTTCACGTGCGTTCCATGATACTTCATCAGGCAAAGTCGAGGGGGTCATGTTCATAGACAGAGACTATAAATGTGATCAAATTTTTGAGGAAATTGTCAAAAATTCCGAAAAAGACTATCTAAGAATGCACGTTTGGTCCAAAAAAGAAATAGAAAATTATTTTTTGGATGAAAAAATCATTCATGCTTATTTATCTAGGGAAAATGATAAAGTTCAATTCGAAATTGTTAAAGATATCGTTGATGGCGTAATAAAAGAATTGTCGGAAGATATAGAAATTCTGATTGCTGACAGCCTTCAAAAGGCGGATCGGAAGCTTGCACTTCCAACGGCAGTGGATTTAGCAAAATCTATTGTTAAGGAGCGTATTTCGCAGGGAAACCCTTGGAAGGATATCGTTAGTGGTAAGAAGGCTATATCTATGATTTCAGAGCGTTGCCAGGATAAGTGGGGCATGCAGATATCGCCTATGAGTCTTTGCCGGCATATGAAGCTGGAACAGGTCGATGCCGAACTCAGGAAGGCGATAGAATCATTAGTCTAAGCTTTCCCATCAGTTGTGTGAATGCCAAATGGTCGCTAAGGCTTTAACCTTCTAAAACTTCCGCGTAACCCCAAACGCCAGCTCCAAATCCGGCGTATCCCTATTCAGCCCAGCCACCGCCTGCACATCGAGTTGCAGCATCTTCGCCGGCTGCACGTCGAACGATAGCGCCGCGCGGCTCATCGTGGCGTGGCGTTCCGGGTCCTGGTCGCGCAGGAATTGCAGTTCCGGGGTCAGGCGCACGGTCTTGGACAGGTGCACCTGTACGCCCATCGCCGTGCCATAGGCGAGGTGGCGGCCCTGGCCGCTTTCGTTCACCGCCGCGTCCACTTCGGGGGAGAGTTCCAGCGAAACCGTGTCGTTGATCTTGTAGCTGGTCGGCACGATCAGCCCGGCGCTCCAGTCGCCCGCGCCCACTTGGGCATGGCCGGTGGGGAGCGTGACGAACGGCAGCGCCGCGATGGCAAGGCCGGTCTTGCCTTCGGCGGGATGGCGCAGGTTCTGCTTCACGCCCAGCGTCACGTCGCCCACGCCCTGCGCGGTGTCGATGCTGCCGGTGGGGATGTCGCGGGTGCGCACGTGGCCGAATGCCGTCCAGCCCAGCCGCAGTTCGGTCGTGGGGGTTACGCCATAGCGCAGCAGCACGTCGCCGCTGGTGATAGTGTCGGTGCGCTGGTCGGCCTGGCGGTCCAGCGTCCAGTCGCCCAGGCCCACTTCCACCTGCAGCCGGCCGGGATCGACCGTGCAGGCCGGAGTGTTGAGGCCCGGCCGGTCGCTGCACAGGTCGCGCAGCGTGGGGTGGTGCGTGCTGTCCTGCGCCACTTCATCGGGCGTGCCGGTGTCTTGTGCGGCGGCCGGCGTGGCGGCGAGCGCCACGGCGGCAATGATCCATGCTCTCATGCTGTGCCCCTGTTGTTACGGGGGCAACGTGTCTGCGTCGGCGCCGTTCCTCAGCGTGGCGGCAGCACCGGCGCCTGGCGGGCATGGGCGGCCTGTTCGAAGGCATAGCCATAGGCGAGCAGCCGGGCATCGTCCCACGCCGTGCCCACGAATGAGAGGCCCACCGGCAGCCCGGATACCGCGCCCATCGGCACGGTGAGGTGGGGATAGCCGGCCACCGCCGCCAGCCCGCCCGCGCCGCCGCCGACGAAATTGTCTTTCAGCACCGGGTCGATCAGCCAGGCTGGGCCCAGCGTGGGGGCGACCAGCGCGGTCACGTGGTTGTCGGCCAGCATGCGGTCGATCCCTTCGGGGCCGGCCTTGGCCTTCGCCTCGGCCGCGGCCTTGATATAGGCGGGATCGGCCAGGCCCTTGGTCTTGTCCGCCTCTTCAAAATAGTCCTGGCCGAACAGCGCCAGTTCCTGCGCCGCATGCGCACGGTTGAACGCGATCAGATCGGCCAGGGTGCGGCTGGGCACTTTGGCCGGATCGGTGGAGGCGAGGTAGGTGGCCATGTCGGCCTTGAGTTCGGTGGAGAGCACCAGTTGCTCGCGCTCGCCCACGCCATCGGTGGCGGGCGGCGGTGCCTTGATCTCCACCAGCGTGGCGCCGGCGGCGCGCAGCGTGGCCAGCGCGCGCTCGAACAGGGCATCGGTTTCGGGATGGAACCCGGCGGCAAAGCGCATCACGCCGATGCGCGCGCCTTTCAGGGCATCGGGCGTGAGGCCACGGGTGAAATCATGGCCCAGGCTGTCGGCCCGCGCCGTGGCGGGATCGGCCGGGTCGCTGCCGGCCATGCCGCCCAGCAGCAGCGC
>NZ_APCQ01000123.1:0-4320 GCF_000410615.1 Novosphingobium sp. B-7
CTACCCCGCCGGCAGCGGCTGCGCCTGCCGTGCAGACCCCGGCAGCCGACACACCGTTCGTGGTCAAATCCGTGCTCAAGATCGATGGCCCGATCCGCTTTGGCCAGTTCTATTGGGATGAAAGCCAAGGCCAGGCCGGCCCGGTGGTGATCACCGTGGACCTGACCGCGCGCGTGCTCTCGGTGTTCCGCGATGGCCACGAGATCGGCGCCACCGCGATCCTCAAGGGCTATGGCGACAAGCCCACCCCGCTCGGCGTATTTCCGATCACCCAGAAGGACGCAACGCACGTGTCCAACCTCTATGACGCGCCGATGCCCTGGATGCTGCGCCTGACCAACGATGGCGTCTCGATCCACGGATCAAAGGTGGAAAAGGGCTATGCCACCAACGGCTGCGTGGGCGTGCCCGACGAATTCGCCAAGCGCCTGTTCAAGGTGGCGAGCCTGGGCGACAAGGTGATCATCACCGACGGCAAGCGCCTGGGCCTGGGCGGGTCGATCAATCCTGGGGCTTAGGTGGATGGGCGCGGTTGCGCGCCGTTGCTGATGGGGAGCCGGCAGGCTAATGTTCCGGCATGCCAATAGTGGAAGCCTTTGATCGAGAAGACGCGTTGACACCGCTGTTCACGGCGGAGTTCGATTTCCTGCCGCGCAAGGGAGAATACCTCTCAATCGATGCGTCGACGGGATATTTCACATACTATAATGTTGTTGAGATTTGGCATCGACAGGACAGTGAGGGTGGTCCTTTTCGTGCGTGCATACGCCTTGAAGTGATCGACTGATAAATCGCTCTCGTTCAACCACTTGTATTCCATTCCACCGTGATAACCGCGCAGGCGGGAATGACGAAGTGGGAGGGAGCACGGGCAGCTTGCGATCCATGCAGGCTGCGCCATTTGCGCTCGATTGGCTTAACCGTGCCCGCTGGTCCGTCTCCATTAAATCCACACGAAGCCACGAAGACACGAAGGAGGCTAAAGACGTCTTTCTTCGTGTCTTCGTGGCTTCGTGTGAAATTATCTTGGGACCAGGTCGCGACTTGGCCGCTGCGTGAGGCCTGAAGAAGAAGCGGGACCCCGGATCAAGTCCGGGGTGACGAGGAATAGGACGGTCGTTTGTGGAATGACCGTCACTGGTGATCCCCCCGCCGGGGAGGACATCACAGCACGTCGAACCCGCTGCCCAGGCCAGCGCGCAGTTTGTCCAGGGCCTGGGCCTTAAGCTGGTGCACGCGCGGGACGGATACTTCCAGCACCTGGGCGATTTCCGCGAGGTTCAGTTCCTCCACGAAATAGAGCTGGATCACCAGTTGCAGCCGCTCGGGCAGTGCGGCGACGGCCTTGGCCACGAGTTGGCGGCTTTCGCTGTCGGCCAGCTGGGCAAAGGCATCGGGGCGATCGTCGGCAAAGGCGCTGTCGCTGTCGGAATAGGCGTCGTCGATCGCCTCGATCCGTACCGGCTCGCTCGCCGCGCGCAGGTCGGCCAGTTCGGTGTCGGTCAGCCCCAGGGCGCGGGCCAGTTCGGGCTCGCTGGGCATGCGGCCCAGTTCCATGGTCAGCTGGTTGGTCTTTTCGCGCAAGGTGCGCCGCCGATCGGACGAGGTGCGCGAAAGCGGCATGGTGCGCCGCACCAGATCCACCATCGCCCCGCGCACCCGCAGCTTGGCATAGGCGGCAAAGCCATCTTCAGTGGGGCCGGAATGCTTTTGCGCGCATTCGGTCAGCGCCACCAGGCCCGCCTGGACCAGATCATCGACATCCACCCCGGAATGGCCAGACCCGTGCACGTGCCAGGCCAGGCGGCGCACCATCGGCAGGAACCGGCGAATGCGATCGGCGGTGTCGTCACGATAGGCACGCGAGGCGGCAAAGCTGCGGTGATCGTGTTTCATGGAGTCTCGTTTTCTTTTTTGAAGACCAGGAAGAGGCAGGAACGGGCGCCGCGATCACGCCGCCAGGGCGGGTTGGAGCGGCGGCGGCAGCTGCGGCGGCCCGGTCGGCGTCTCCTCGCCGATCACGGCCACCACCTCGATCGGCTGGGTGGGTGGCAGTTCGGCGATCGACAGCACCACGCATGCCGGCGCGCGCTGGCGCATCAGCGCGGCCAAAGCCCGCCGCGCGCGCGGCTGCACGATCAGCGCCGGCGCAATCGCTCCGGGGCCGCGCTGGGTGACAATGGCGTTGACCCGTTCGCCGATAGTGCGCGCGAGGTCTGGCTCGATCACCGGCTGGCCGGTGACCGGATCGTGCATCCCGCCCACGATCATCCCTTCAAGCTGGCCCGAGAGGGTGAGCACGGGCAGCCGTTCGGTGGGGCCACAGACCCGCGCGACGATCAGCCCGCCCAGCTCGGCCCGCAGCAGATCGACCAGCTTGTCATGGTCGGTGGTCTGCAGCACGGCCTGGCTCAGCGCCGCCAGGATCGGCATGGGATGGGCGATGGTCACCCCGTCTTCGAGCAGGGCGTGGAACAGGCGGGTGAGCGCGGCAAGCGAGAGCGGCTGCGGATGCAGCGTTTCGATAAGGCCAGGCGCGCGATCGCGCACCGCGTCGAGAATGGCGCGCACTTCATCCGGGCCGAGCAGCAGCTGCGGCCGTTCACCCAGCAACTGGTTGAGGTGCGTGGCGATGACCGTGCTGGCGTCGACCGTGAGGAAGCCTTCGGCGATGGCCTGATCGCGCAAGTGGTTCTCGATCCACAGCGCCGGGCAGCCAAAGCTGGGGTCGCGCGTCGCCTCGCCAATGAGGCCATGATCGCCGCGCGCCTCGCCGGCATCGATCGCCAGCACGCGATCGGCGCGCACCGTGGCCCCGCCCAGCGGCACCCCGCCCAGCATGATGCGATAATCGTTGGGGCCAAGATCGAGGCTGTCGCGCACGCGGAACTGCGGCACGACAAAGCCGAACGCCTGGCTCAACTGCTTGCGCACGCCGGTGATGCGGGTGACCAGCGGGGAACCGCGCCGCTCGTCCACCAGGTGGACCAGGCCATAGCCCAGCTCGATAGTGACCAGCGTGTGGTCGCTGACCTCTTCCAGGGTGATGCGGGCCGGATCGCTGGGCGGCGCTTCGGGTTCGAGCACGGGTTCGGGGCGGCGGGCCCGCTGGCGCAGGGCCCACCACAGCCAGCCGGCCCCGGCCGCGGCGGGCAGGAAAACCGATTGCGGCATGGCGGGAATGGCGCCGATCGCGCCCAGGATCACCGCCACCGGCAGCCAGGTGGCGGGATTGGCGAACTGGTGGCCGATCTGGCCGGCCAGATCGCGCGTATCGGCCACGCGGGTGACGATCACTGCCGCCGCGATCGACAGCAGCAGCGACGGCACCTGCGCCACCAGCGCATCGCCCACCGCCAGGGTAATATAGCGCTGCGCCGCCTCGCCAGCGCTCAACCCGTGGGTGATCATCCCCAGGCAGAAGCCGGCGATGATATTGACGCCCAGGATCAGCAGCGCGGCAATGGCATCGCCTTTGACGAACTTGCTGGCGCCGTCCATCGCGCCATAGAAATCGGCTTCGGTCGCCACTTCGCGGCGGCGGGACTTGGCTTCATCGGCGCTCATCAGCCCGGCGGCAAGATCGGCATCGATCGCCATCTGCTTGCCCGGCAAGGCATCGAGGGTGAAGCGCGCCGACACTTCTGACACACGGCCCGCGCCCTTGGTCACCACCACCAGGTTGATGATCATCAGGATCATGAACACGAACAGGCCAACGGCGAAATTGCCGCCGACCAGGAACGCGCCGAAGGCCTCGATCACGTGGCCAGCGGCGGCCTCGCCCTCGTGGCCGCGCACCAGCACGATGCGGGTGGACGCCACGTTGAGCGCCAGGCGCAGCAGCGTGGCAAACAGCAGGACCGAGGGGAACGAGCTGAAATCGAGGGGCTTTTCGGCGTTCATCGCGGCCATCAGGATCGCCACCGACAGCGCGATGTTGACCACGAAGAACACGTCGAGCAGCACCGAAGGGAGCGGCACGATCATCAGCACGATAAGCATGAGGATGCCGGCCGGAAGGGCCATGGCACCGGGCGAGCCAAAACGCTTGAACATGATCGGTTAGAGCCCCATCGCCTTGAGCCGGCTATAGGCACGGGCCACATGATCGCCACCCGACGTGCCTGGCGCGGCCAGGGCAAAGGTATCGCGCAGGGTCTCGGCCATCGAGGCGCGCGGCGTGGCCGCCGGCCCGCCGGGGCTGCCGGCATTGGCCGCTGCCTGCTGGAATTCCTGCGCCATGGGGCCGCCGGTTGGCACCGGCTGCATGGTCTGTGCCCCCGGCAGATCGAGCGCGGAGGGAGCGCCATAGGGCGT
>NZ_KE148490.1:0-3349 GCF_000410615.1 Novosphingobium sp. B-7
GCTGAGCCGGTCGGCCACGCCCGGCGCACCGGGATAGACCACCGGCGCTGCCAGCAAGAGCGTGCCGTCTGCCGGCGCGGGCAAGTCCATCGCCACGGCCACCCCCGCCACCGCGCCATCGGCCATGTCGGGCCGCAGCGTGACGGCAAGCTGGTCTGGCTGGCGCGGCGCTGTGCCCATAGTCAGGGCAGCAGCCAGGGGCAGCAGGGCCCGGATGGAAAGCATGGTTTGAAACTGGGGCATCGCGGCGCTCGCTATGATGATGCTGCGCAGCCTAGCGTAGCGGCCCGGGCAGTGCGTGTCTTTCGCGCGCCCATCCTGGTCGTGGGCGACATAGATTATGCGGCAAGTGCCAGCGATGCAGGTGAATCGCGCCAGGGGCCACGGCACGGCTCACACCCCGCAAGAGCGCTTTCACGCATAAATATAATCGGCAGCCGGTCAGCCCACGCCATATCCAAATAAAAATTCCCGCTCCGTTGTGGTGTTCTTGCCGATAACGAACCAACCAGAACATGAGGGCATCCATGCAGACCAACACCACCGGCGCGTTCCGCCGTCGATCCGCCCTGGCCCTGACCCTGGCGCCGATTCTGTCCGGCGGCCTGGCCCTGGGTGCCCATGCGCAGACCGCCACGCCGGTCGCGCCGCAGGCCAACACAGAAGAGCCGGGCGATACGATCATCGTCACCGCACTCAAGACCAGCCAGCGCCTGATCGATGTGCCTGCCCCGGTCACCGCGCTGTCGGCCAGCACGCTCACCGAGCAGAACCTGACCAACATCAGGGACTACTTCAACCGCATCCCCGGCCTGCAGTATTCCGGCCAGGCCGTGCACAGCCTGTCGCTGCGCGGCATTACCACCGGCGGGGCCACCAATCCCACGCTGGCCGTGCTGGTTGACGATGTGCCCTTCGGTTCGGCCACCGCCAACGGCGATACCGACATTCCCGATTTCGACCCGGCGATCCTTTCGCGCATCGAAGTGCTGCGCGGCCCCCAGGGCACGCTCTATGGTGCGGCCAGCCTGGGCGGCATCATCAAGTACGTGACGCAAGACCCCAGCACCACGCAATTTACCGGGCGGGTGGAAGCAGGCGTTTCCACCGTGGCCCATGGCGGCCAGGGCAATTCGCTGCGTGGCTCGCTCAACGTGCCGCTGATCAAGGACCGCGTCGCGCTGGCGGTCAGCGGCTTCTATCGCCGCGATCCGGCCTGGGTGGACAACACCGACAGCAACACCGGGCAATTCCTGGCCAATGCCAACCACCAGCGCCAATGGGGCGGCCGCGCCGCGCTGCTGCTGCGCCCGGTGGATAACCTGACGATCACGCTCAGCGCCATTCGCCAGCGCCTGCGCACCGAGAACAGCGGGTTGGTCGATTTCAAGTCCGACACCGATTTCAACAGCGTCAACGCCGATCCCTATTCGGTCACCCGCGTGCTGGGCCAGCCCAGCCGTAGCCAGTTCGATGTCTATTCGGCGCGCGCCGTGCTCGATCTGGGGAAAGTCCAGGTCACCTCGGTCACCGGCTGGAACGTCAACGAATCCGTGCCCTACCAGGATCTCACCAGCATCTTCGGCGGTTTGCTCGGCCGCTATTACCCCGGCCTGTCGTCGGTGTTCCTGACCAATTCGCACCGCGCCACCCGCTTCTCGCAAGAACTGCGCCTCTCGGGCAACAGCACGGCACTCGACTGGATGCTCGGCGGGTTCTATTCGGTCGAGCACGCCAATATTTCGCAAACCATGCTGCTGATGAACGCCAGTGGCAGCCTGATCGACACGCCGTATGTCGGCGCCGGGCCTTCCACCTATCGTGAACTGGCGGCGTTCGGCACGGTGACCGGGCACCTTGCGCCCGGCCTCGATCTGCAAGTGGGCGGCCGCTATGCCCACAACAAGCAGGACAACCTTTCCACCGTCGCCACCACGGGCGTCGCGCAATACATCTTCGGCTTTTCCAGCAGCGAAGAACACCGCACCTCGGAAAGCCCGTTCACCTGGCTGGTTTCGCCCAGCTGGCACATCACGCGCGACGTGATGGTCTATGCGCGCGTTGCCAATGGCTATCGCCCCGGTGGCACCAATACCCTGGCCGATGGCGTACCTGGCACCTATCGCTCTGACCGCGTGGTCAACTATGAAGCGGGCGCCAAGGGTTCGGTGCTGGAGGGCAAGCTCGATTTCGACCTGTCGGTGTTCCAGATCGACTGGAGCCGCATCCAGTTGCAGAACACCTCGGCTAACGAGCTGACGTTCACCACCAACGGCGCCAAGGCGCGCAGCCGGGGCGTGGAACTGGCCGGAACGGTGCGGCCTTGGACCGGCGGCGCGATCAGCGGCAACGCCACGTTCACCGATGCCGTGCTGACCCAGGCGCTGCCGGCGGCCACCGATGGCGGTTCCGCGCTGGTTGGCGCCAAGGGTGATCGCCTGCCCAACTCGGCGCGGTTCACTGCCAATATCGGGCTCGATCAGAAAGTGCGCCTGGGTGAAGGCGTCAGCGGCTCGCTGGGCGTGAACTATGCCTGGACGGGCAAGCGGCCGGGCGATTTCCTCAACAACCTCGCCGCGGCCGGCCGCGAACGCCAGATGCTGCCCAGCTATGGCCAGCTCGACGTGCGCGCCGGTGTCACGCTCGATGCTGGGTGGAGCGTCAACATCTTTGCGCGCAACCTGACCGACGAACGCGCCGTGCTCTATGCGATCAACCGCAACGGCACCACCGCGCCCTATGGCCGCTACATCCCGCCCCGCACGGTCGGCGTGCAGTTTGCCGGTTCCTTCTGAACGGCCAATCCCCCGAAACATTCGGGTCGCAACGGTCCGCTGCCTTCATTCCACGGAGGCAGCGGATTTGCCGTTTCAGGAAGACTGACTTTCCCCGCCCGCATGCACGCGGGCACCCCCTACCCCGCCCGCACGCGCTCCAGCAGCAACTGCGCGGCGGCGATATCCTGCACGGCGTGGCCGAGCGACTTGTAGAGCGTGATATCACGCGCATCGCGGCGTCCGGGTACCTGGCCGAGCAGCACCTCGCCGATCTCGGCCACGATATGGGCGTCGTTCACCACGCCGGCGGCGCGGGCGACCAGGAATTCGGCAGCAGCCTCTAACGCGTTGGCCTTGCTGTCGGCGATATAGCGCGCGGCCGCGACAAGGGCGGTGTCGGCTTCCACCGGGCCGGGCGCGCTCGATCCCACCAGGTTGACGTGCGTGCCGGGCCGCACCCATTGCCCCAGCAGGATCGGCTGGGCAGCGCCGCTCACGGTGCAGATCACATCGGCCTGCGCCACTGCCGCTTGCGCGTCTGGTGCCACGGCCACGGGCAAGCGGTCCTGCCA
>NZ_KE148490.1:3359-9469 GCF_000410615.1 Novosphingobium sp. B-7
CCTGCCATTGCTGCACCACAGCCGCCGCGCGGGCAGGATCGCGGCCCCAGATCAGGATGCGCTCAAAACGATGGACCAGCGGCAGCGCGGCCAGGTGGGTATGGGCCTGCCCGCCGGTGCCCATGATCAGCAGCACGCGGGCATCGGCGCGGGCCAGGGCGCGCGTGGCCACGGCCGTCGCCGCGGCGGTGCGTATGTGAGTCACCGCCTCGGCATCGACCACGGCCACGGGATGGCCTTGTGCCGGCTCGAACAGGGTGATCACGCCGCGATGGCTGCGCTGGCCCGGCCGGGCCGGATCGGCGAACACGCTGATCAACTTGGCCCCGAACATGCCATCGTCTGCCAGGCTCGCGGTCATCTGGGCAAAGGTGCGCCCCTCGCCCATGTGGATCATGGTGCGCGGCAATTGTCGCGTTGCGCCGCCCGAAAGCGCGCGCATCGCCGCCTCCATGGCCGCGATGCAGGCAGGATAATCGAGCAGGCGATGCACGCGCTCGCCATCGATGAACACCAGGTCTTGCGCCATCTTGGCCTCTTTCATGCGCGCGGCAGGGCCGCCAGGAACCGGTCTATGTCGGCATCGTCGTTCTGCACCGAAGGCGTCAGGCGAAAACGGTTGGCCGACAGCGTCAGCTTTACCCCCGCCGCCGCCATTGCCGGGCCAATCCTGGCGCGGGCATCGGCGCAGATCGCTGTCACGATCGGGGCGCCGCATTCGGGCGGGGTCATGACCGTATAGCCGCGCCCAGGCAATTCGGCTTTCAGCCGGGCTACCAGCCCTTGCGCATGGGCCTGGATGCGCGCCACGCCCGTGGCCATGATCCAGTCGAGCGAATGGTGCAGTTGCGCGATCACCGCGTGGCTGTGGGTGCCCAGGGCAAAGCGGCCGGTGGCATTGTCGGCAAACGCGTAGTCGGCCACCGCCTGCCCCGGCGGATCGAGCGGATAGATATGCGGCTGGAACGTATCGATGCCGTAGTACCCATAGGCACAGCGCTTGAGGCGCGGCCAGACATCGCGCCGCACATAGAGGAACCCCAGCCCGAAATCGCCCATCAGCCATTTGTACGATGCGCAGGCGGCGAAATCGACGCCGCTGGCTTTCACGTCCACCGGCACGCAGCCGGCGGCATGAATCATGTCGGCATAGACCAGCGCGCCATGGGCATGGGCCAAGTCGCACACCGCTTTGAGGTCATGCTCGAACCCATTGATCGTCGACACTTGCGAAAGTGCCACGAGCCGCGCCCCACCGGCAAGCGCCCTGGCCATATCCTCCATGCGGATGCGGCCATCCACCGCCTGCACCCAGGTGACGTTCACCCCCTGGCGCGCCATTTCTTCGTAAAGCGGGATGGAGCCGAAGAAATGGAGCGTGTCGGTCACCACGCGCGCACCGCCGTTACCCGGCAGGTCCAGGGCGCGCAGCACCATCTGCTCGGCCGCCGTGGTGCTTTGCACATAGGTCACTTCGTCGGCATCGGCGTTGATCAGCCGGGCAAACTTGGCCAGCAGGCCGGCCTCGTCCAGATCATAGCCTTGTGCCGCCGGGTCCAGCCGCCGCTTGGCGAGATATGCCTCAATTGCCGCCTGGCCGCCTAGGCTTAGCGGGTGCTGCGATCCGTTGTCGAGGTAGGCCAGGCTGGTGGGCGCAAAGGCAGCGCGGGCCGGCAGCGTGGTGGCGATTGGCGCGATGACGGTTGGTGCAGTTGCCGCCGCCCCGGCGTGCGCAGCCTGCGGGCCCACTGCCATGCCGGCAGCCACGCCCGCGCCGAGCCCCTGCATCGCCTGGCGCCGCGTCAGCCCCGCGCCCGCCATCGCCTCTTTGCCCTGCCGATATGCCATGGTGCCCTGCATAGCCGCGCGCCGCTGCCAATTCATGCCGTTTCGCAGCGTGTTTGCGCATAACCATGCCGGACAGGGACACAGCGCGGCGTTCATGCAGGATGACCATGCATTTCGTCGATTTAATCTTGTGCTGGCTCAAAACCCAGATAGCCATTGCGCAAATTGCAGGAATTTTCGCATGGCCGAACCGCTCAGCCCGATCGATCTCAAGATTCTCGACCAGATCCAGCAGGATGCCAGCCTTTCCACCACGGAATTGGCTGAAAAGGTGGGCCTTTCCCAATCGCCGTGCTGGCGGCGGCTGCAACGGCTGCGCGAGGAAGGCTATATCAAGGGCCAGGTCGCCCTGCTCGATCGCAAGCAATTGGGCGATGCGATCATTGTTTTCGCCACGCTCAAGATGGCCGCGCTGTCGGACAAGCAGCGCGAGGATTTTCTGCGCAAGATCGAAATCACGCCTGAAATCCTGGAGTGCCACACCATTTTCGGCGAGCGCGACATCCTGATCAAGGTCATCGCGCAATCGCTGGAATGGTATCAGAAATTCATATTCAAGGTGGTGCTCAAGCTGCCCGGCGTGATCGACATCGTGTCTACCGTCACGCTGTCGGAACTCAAGCACACCACAGCCATTCCTGTGCGCGGTTTTGCCAGCGTGTGACGATCCCGGCGTGGTGCCGTGCCCGCGATCCTGCGTTCGAACGGAGAGGGGTCATCGCCGCGCCTGCTGCAACACGGCCATCTGCGCTGCCAATGCCGCCTGGAAAGCAGGGCGCGCCCTGCCGCGTTCGACGTAGGCGGCCAGGTTGGGGTGGGCTGCCACGAGGCCGGGTTCTGGAACATTGCGCAGCACGTCGATCATCAGCAAGTCACCGATCGTGAAGCGATCCTCCAGCCAGTCGCGATCCCCGATCTCCCGTGCCAGTTGCGCCAGCCGCATGACGGCCAAGGGGCGCACCGCGGCCTTGGCTTCGTCTTGCCACGGTTTTCCATCGGCGAAGAAGCGCAGGATGGTCAGCGTGCCGAGAAACGGCTCGATACTGTTGAGCGCCGCGAACGCCCAGCCGATCGCCCGCGCCCGCCCGGCGGGGTCGCGGGGCAGCAGCCGTTCGTCCTTTTCGCCGATGTGGATCAGGATCGCCCCGGATTCAAACAGGGTCAGGCCGTTCTCGCGATAGACTGGAACTTGGCCAAAGGGCTGCTCGGCAAGGTGCTCTGCGGATTTTTCGGTGCCCGCCCCGCCGACAAGACGGACGCGATAGGGCAGGCCGATTTCCTCCAGCGCCCATCGCACCCGCAGATCCTTGACCCGTCCGCGCGCCATGTCGGGCACCCAGTCGTAGGCGGTGATTTCGATGGCGGCTTGCGGATCGATCGGCATGTCAGGCTGCCCCTTGCTGCGTCGCAGCGGCGATAGCACATCTGCGCCGGGATGGCGCCGGATCACGCTACCTGGCGCTATCGACGGTAGAACCATGGGGAATAAAACGGCCCCGTTCCGTTTTGCCGGAACGGGGCCGTGCGAGACGCGTCAGTGGGTTTGCACGGGCTCTGCCGCCGCGTCGCTGGCCAGCATGTCCCGGCCCTTTTCGCCCAGCATCATGCCGATCAGCGCGGCGAGCGGGCCGCCAGCGATGCCGCTGGCTTCGCCGCCGGTGCTGATCTGGATGCGGGGCACGATGTCCACGCCCGACTTTTCCAGCGCGTCGGCCAGGCGCTCCACGATCTGGCGGGTGAGCTGGTTGTGCGCGCCGCCCGATGCCTCTGCCTGGCGGGCAATGGTTTCGGCGGTGGCAAGGCCGGTCTTGGTGATGCGTTCGGCATCGGCCGCGGCCAGGGCGATCATCCGGGCAGCCTCGCCCTCACCGATGATGCGCACGCGCTCGCTTTCGGCCTTGGCCAGGGTGCGGGTCTGCTCGGCCTGCTGCGTGGCTTGGCGCAGGGCGGCCTTGCCTTCGTTTTCGCGCACGATGATCGAGAGTTCCGACTGGGTGATCGCGGTCTGCTGGTTGGCCCGCGCCTCGGCCTCGCGCAGCGCCTTTTCGCCTTCGGCGGCGATCCGCTGCTTTTCATAGGTCGTCACGCGCTCTTCGGCCACCTGGCGTTCGCGCAGCTGTTGCAGCACTTTCTCGATCTGGTCGTTGCCGGCGCTGGCGCGCGGCGTACCGATCAGCACTTCCTGCATTTCCAGGTTGTAGGTGGCAAACTTGGCGCGCATTTCGGCGCCGGCCTGTTCCTGGATGTCGCTGCGTTCCTGCAGCAGTTCGATCAGCGTGCGCTTCTGCGCGATGTTCTTGAAATAGGCCGAGACCATCGGATCGAGCGTCTGTTCGACCAGCTTCTTGATATCGCCAAAGCGCTGCACCACCAGCGGCGCCTTGCGGTAATCGATATGCACCACCACCGACAGCGGCAGGGGGGGTTCGAACGCGTCGCGCGTGATCAGCGAGACTTCCGAGAGGTTTTCGTCGAACTTGTGCTGGCCGATCGTGTCGCTTTCCCATTTCAGGATGAAGTTGGTGGTGGGCACGATCAGGATCTTGCCGGCATAGGTGTTGAACGCATATTTGCCGGGCAGCAGCGGATCGCTCCACACCCCGCGTGACCCGCGCGCGACCAGCTCGCCATGGCGATAATCATCGCCCGAGGTATCGGCCGTGTCATTGCCGGTATAGCTGATCACGACGCCGACATGGCCCACTTCGATCACCGTCTTGGCAACCATTTCCACCGTGGCGAACAGGCGGTTGATGTAATAGCTGCCTTCGACCAGCACCTGCAGCTGGCGCCCGCGCCGGCCACCGGCGGCGATGAACTTCTCCGGGTCCTGGAACGAGTTGTGGAACGTGGCGGCATCGCCCTGCTGCGTGCCCACTTCGGGCGCGATGATGTGATCGGCGCTGAGCGCGGGGCCATCGTGCACGGTGACAATGCCGATCTGGTCGGCCGAATCCTTGATCACCACGGCCTCGAAGCCGCCGCGCCCGGCGATCAGCGTCTGCATCTGGCCGAACAGATCGCCGTCATTGGCATTGAGCATCAGGCCATGGATGCGATCACGCGTGATGATCACGAACTGCGCGGTGTTGATGGCATAAGTGCCCTCGCGCAGGATCGTGCGCTGCGGCCCCTTTTGCCCACCGGCCGAGAGAAACGCGCGCACATCGAGGAAATCAGCGGTCTGGGCATTGCTCGCCAGAGTCTGCGTGGGGCCAAGCGGCGCACCATCGCGGGCAAAGACATAGCCGACCTGCCCCTGCGGAATGGTCACCAGCGACTGGCTGTGGATGCGATACTGGAACGGGAAGAAGAAGTGATAGCCGCCGCGCAGCACATCGGGCTGGAACCCGGCTTCGCCGCGCAGAGCGATCAGCCCGTCGGTGATCGAACCGGCGCCGCTCCACAGCTTTTCGACAATCGCCACGCGATTGTTGCCGACATAGCGCACGCAGCGCGACGCCACGAACAGCACGAAGACGAACACGACGAGCACGGCAGCAGTGCCGAGCATGATGGGATCAAGCATGGATGACATCCTGTGGAGTCTGGATCAGGGGAAACAGCAACCGGGGTGACGCAACCCTCACAGCAGGCCGCACGCATGCCTGCCAACTGCGCCGGCTATCCGGCCCGGCTAGGGCAAGCATGGCGCCCGGCATGGCATACCGGCGTGCGGGAATCGTGCGGATGGGGTGGTGCGGTTGCGCAAGAACGCGCGGCCACTGTCAGGCGTGGTTGATGCCTGGCGCGGACTGTGCGCCGTTAAGGCCGCAAGCGGCCTGGGCTTTCAAACCTGTGCTTGGTGAAAATGAGCCGGGCGATACGCCGGGCCGAAGGGAAGAATTGCACACCCATGGGTGCTGTTGCCCTGTTAAAAGCCGCTCGATGCGGCCACCGACTCATCTAGGCCGTTTTCACAGCGAAATCCACAACAATCGCAATGTCACACAGTATCCTGCCCGTCAGAACCGGGCCGATACTTGAGGTCGATATACCGCGCCATGACGCGCGCCTGGTCCTGTGCTGCGCCTGATCTTTGGCGCACGTCCTGCTCCAGGGCATCGGCCAAGATTGCCAGGGCCTGGGCCGTGCCTTGCTGCACTCCGGGATCGGATGCGGGCGCGGCGCTGCTGGCGGCGAGCAGGCGGATGATATCCTGGGCGATCGGGCCGGCCTCGGTGGGCGCGGCCAGGCTGGCGATGCGTGCCAGTTGCGCATCAGCCGCCGCGCCAAAGCGGCCCTGCGCTGCGGCCAGGGCC
>NZ_APCQ01000127.1:0-3185 GCF_000410615.1 Novosphingobium sp. B-7
GCCTGCGCCGCCGCGCGGCCAGATGGGCACGCCCCCGTGCAGGTCTGCCCGCTGTGGCCCGATGCCCGCAGCGCCCATCTGCTCGATTCATCAGCCCTTACCGATGGCGCCGCGCCTGCCTATGGCCGCGCGCCGGACGCCCGGTTGCCGGGCGGCGCCTTGCCGGCGTGATGGAGCAGATCGAGGATCTCGACCGCATCATGGCCGTGATGACCACGGCCTTTCCGCCCGACTATGGCGAAGCCTGGAACCGCCGCCAGGTGGGCGACGCGCTGCTGATCGGGCGCACCCGCTATGGCCTGATCGGTGCCGATGGCGGCGAGCATCCCCAAGACCTCGCCTCGACTGCCGGATTCTTCTTGTCGCGCAGTATATTCGACGAAGAAGAACTGCTGCTCTTCGCTGTTGCACCGCAATATCGGCGGCAGGGTCTGGGCGACTCGCTGCTGGCACGATTCATCGCCCAGGCGCGCAGTTTTGGCATGGGCCGGTTGTTTCTGGAGATGCGCGAAGGCAATCCTGCCGGGAACCTCTACCGCAAACACGGATTCCAACCCATTGGAATTAGGCCCGGTTACTATCGCAGCACCACTGGCGAAAGGATTGCGGCAATTAGCCAGGAACTTAAACTGTGATTTGAAATTCCGGCAAATCAGCTGTTTATGAAATTTCGGTCATTTTATCGAATACCGCATCTTCCCGCGGTTGTTTATCGAATATAAAAGCGTATAGACAACCGACGCTCCCGACAAAGCGGGATGTCGTCTAAAAACGTGTCGCACAGCAACATAGAACGAAAGCCGGATCGCAATGAGTGATATCGAAAACGATATGCGTGAAACCCTGATCACGCTGACGTCGGACATCGTGGCCGCCCACGTGAGCAACAACAGCGTTGCGGTGGGTGATCTTCCGGTGCTCATTTCCAATGTCTATTCGGCGCTCGCCGGGCTCAAGCCGTCTGAACCGGTCGCTGAACCCGCGCCCGAACCGGCAGTATCGATCCGCGCTTCGGTCAAGAATGACCACATCGTTTGCCTGGAAGACGGCAAGAAGCTCAAGATGCTCAAGCGCCATCTTGCCACCCGCTACAACATGACGCCCGAACAGTATCGCGCACGCTGGAACCTGCCGGCCGACTATCCGATGGTCGCCCCGGCCTATGCCGAAAAGCGCCGTGAACTGGCCAAGAAGATCGGCCTGGGCCGCAAGCCCGCCGCTGCCCCCGCCAAGCGCGGTCGCGGCAAGGCTGCCGCATCGGCCTGATCAGGCGCGCTGGCGCACAGGGAGCAATCCCGGCGCGCCGCACCTGCATATTCGGCCCGGCAGGCGCTATGCTTGCCGGGCCTTTGCATGCCCGATCGGCGTGATGCCGTGGGCCTTGGCCCGGTCATCCACAGCGCCGTAGCCTCCCCGTGGGGTTTCGCCGCGTCTGGCCGGTTAACAAGCCACGCCAATTCGCCTATATTGGGCACTGACCTTTCCAGAATGACGAGAACAGCGTGCACCGAGTGATCGATCTCGAAGCCCTTTGCGCCGAACGCGGCCTGCGGATTACCGACCAGCGCCGCGTGATTGCGCAAGTGCTGTCGGAAAGCAGCGACCACCCCGACGTGGAAAAGTTGCACGAACGCGCCGCCGCGCGCGACCCGCGCATCTCGATTGCCACGGTCTATCGCACCGTGCGCCTGTTCGAGGAGGCCGGCATCCTCGATCGCCACGATTTCGGCGATGGCCGCGCCCGCTATGAAGCCACGCCCGAAGCGCACCACGACCACCTGATCGACGTGGAAACCGGGCGAGTGATCGAATTCGTCGATCCCGAACTCGAACAGCTGCAGCGCCAGATTGCGGAAAAGCTGGGCTATCGCCTGGTCGATCACCGCATGGAACTCTACGGCGTCAAGCTCGGCCGGGAAAGCTGATCTAGGCTATGGCTAGCCAGCGCAGCGTCGGCCCAGAGCGCGATGCCCCGATCAGCCTGCTGGGCAAGTTCCGCGTGTTCTGGCGCGCACTGGGCATTCTGCTCGCCCTGCTGATCTGCGTGCCGCTGCACTATGTGTGGCGCACGGTGCACTATGGCTCACCGCTGCCGCGCGTATTCCTTTATCTGGCGGCACGCCTGTGTGGCGCGCGCGTGCGGGTTCACGGCACGCCGCTGCGTCGCGAAGTGTTCTACATCAGCAACCACCTGTCGTGGGTGGATATTCTGGCCCTCGGCGGCGCCAGCGGCACGGCCTTTGTGTCCAAGTCTGAAATCGGCCAGGCGCCGGTGGTGGGCTGGCTGTCCCGGCTAAACCGCACGGTCTTCGTCAGCCGCGAAGATCGGCTGGGCGTGGCCGACCAGATCAACCGCCTGCGCGAGGCATTGGCCGACAACTGGGCCATCACCGTCTTTCCCGAAGGCACCACCACCGACGGTCAGTCGCTGCTGCCGTTCAAGACATCGATGCTGCGCGTGCTCGAACCTCCGCCACCGGGCGTGCTGGTGCAGCCGGTCGTGCTCGATTACGGCGCCGTGGCGGAATGGATCGGCTGGATCGGCACAGAAGGCGGCATCGCCAATGCCTTGCGCATCCTCGCGCGGCGCGGTTCGTTCCGGCTCGACATCCACTTCCTCGATCCGTTCGATCCGCGCGATTGCCCTGGCCGCAAGGCCATCGCCGCGCAGGCCCGCAACCGCATCGTGCCGGCGATGGAACGCAACCTCGGCAAGCCGCTGCGCCCGTTCCACCTCGACGTGCCGCAAGTGGGCTATACCCGCAGCAAGGAAGACCGCGCCGCCTAGGGCGCAACTATCACGCGTACGTCCACGCTCACGCCGCCTTCGGGCAATGGTGCAAGCGTGATCTGCTGCACGATCAGGCCCTGCCCGCGCAGGGATTCCAGCCAGCCGAGCACCGCACTGCTCGATCCCTGACCGACCAGCCGCACCGATGACCCCTGCGCCTCTGCCGGGGCGAGGCTGACCCCGCCCTGCCCCGCCAGAGCCACCACGCGGCCAGGATCGATCTGGGTTGGCGCGCCCGCGCCGTCGTCCAGATCGGCAAGCCGGCGCAGCAGGTGCGCGCTGCGTTGCGCGGTTGCCTGATACTGCGCGCGGGCCGTCTGCCAGGCCTGGGCCAGTGGTACCAGCACGCCCTGCGCCAGGGCGAGAGCCATGGCCAGGCCAACCGCCAGGCTGA
>NZ_KE148491.1:0-7866 GCF_000410615.1 Novosphingobium sp. B-7
ACCGCGCGCCGGTCGTGCCGCGCCAGGGCCTGCTCGATGCCATGGCCGCCAGTCTGGGCGACGCGGGTCGATTCCTGGCACGGCTGCTGCCAGGTAGCAGGCGCAGCCGCGAGTTGCGCGAGCGGGTGGCCCGAACCGAGGCCCGCCTGCGGGCGATGGAAGCGCAACTGGCTGCACTCGAAGCCCTGCGGGCGCGGGTGCAGGTCTGACCACGCGGCGAAAGGCGCCCGAATCTGGTCCAATATCCACGCATTCCCGCGCATTCGCGGTTAATGCCCTTGAACATCCTTTGCTGGCACGCGACATAGGCCATCGCAACCAGATGAGGATTCCCATGCTCGACGTGTTCGGCAGCAGCTCTGCCCAAGGAAAGTTCCACGCTGATCCGGTGACTGGCGCGCTCGTCCCGGTCGTCGTCGAGCAGACCAGCCGTGGCGAACGCAGCTTCGACATTTTCAGCCGCCTGCTGCGCGAACGCATCGTCTTCGTGACCGGCCAGGTGGAAGACCACATGGCGTCGCTGATCGTCGCCCAGCTTCTGTTCCTCGAGTCGGAAAATCCCTCGAAGGACATCTCGATGTACATCAACTCGCCCGGTGGCGTGGTGACGGCGGGCATGGCGATCCATGATACCATGCAGTACATCCGCCCGCGCGTGTCGACCGTGTGCATCGGCCAGGCCTGCTCGATGGGCAGCTTCCTGCTCGCCGCGGGCGAACCGGGCATGCGCATCGCGCTGCCGCATGCGCGAATCATGATCCACCAGCCTTCGGGCGGGGCGCAGGGCATGGCTTCGGATATCGAGATCCAGGCCCGTGAAATCCTGCGCATCAAGAAGCGCATGAACGACCTCTATGTGAAGTACACCGGCAAGAGCCTGGAAGAGGTCGAGAAGGCGATGGACCGCGATACCTTCCTTGAAGCCGACGAGGCCCTGGCCTTTGGCCTGGTCGACAAGGTGTTCGAATCGCGTCCCCAATCTGAACAGGTCGGCGTCGAAAGCGGTACCGGCGGGGCCCCTTCGGCCTGATTTTCTCTTCTGCCCCGGCTCCTTAAGCGTTGCGAAAGGAGCCGCGTGGCAGATAACACCACCTCGTTTCGTGTCCGGTTGATTAATACCCTTGGGGTAGTAGGATAGCCGGGCCCGCCCCTCGTGGAGGGGCGCCTGGGATTGAAGAATGACAAAGCTTTCCGGATCGGACTCTAAAAGCACGCTCTACTGCAGCTTCTGCGGCAAATCGCAGCATGAGGTGCGCAAGCTCATTGCCGGGCCGACGGTCTTTATCTGCGATGAGTGTGTCGAGCTGTGCAACGACATCATCCGGGAAGAGACCAAGCAGGGCATCGCCGGCAAGAAGGACGGTGGCGTTCCCACGCCGCGCGACATCTTCGAGACGCTCAATGATTATGTGATCGGCCAGGACCGCGCCAAGCGCGTGCTCTCGGTGGCGGTGCACAATCACTACAAGCGCCTGAAGCACAGCGGCAAGGGTGGCGACATCGAGCTGTCGAAGTCCAACATCCTGCTCGTTGGCCCCACCGGCTCGGGCAAGACGCTGCTGGCCCAGACGCTCGCCAAGACGTTCGACGTGCCGTTCACCATGGCCGACGCTACCACGCTGACCGAAGCGGGCTATGTGGGCGAGGACGTGGAGAACATCATCCTCAAGCTGCTGCAGGCCAGCGACTACAATGTCGAAAAGGCCCAGCACGGCATCGTCTACATCGACGAGATCGACAAGATCAGCCGCAAGGCCGAGAACCCGTCGATCACGCGCGACGTGTCGGGCGAAGGCGTGCAGCAGGCGCTGCTCAAGCTGATGGAAGGCACCACCGCCTCGGTGCCGCCGCAGGGCGGGCGCAAGCATCCGCAGCAGGAATTCCTGCAGGTGGACACGACCAACATCCTGTTCATCTGCGGCGGCGCCTTTGCCGGCCTGGAAAAGATCATCGCCGATCGCCTGCAGAAGCGTTCGATCGGTTTCGGCGCCCATGTCGCCGATCCCGACAAGCGCCGCGTGGGCGAACTGCTGCAGAAGGCAGAGCCGGAAGATCTTCAGAAGTTCGGCCTCATCCCCGAATTCATCGGCCGTCTGCCGGTCATCGCCACGCTCAACGATCTTGATGTGGCGGCCCTGGTGCAGATCCTGCGCGAACCCAAGAACGCGCTGGTCAAGCAGTACGCCAAGCTGTTTGAACTCGAAGACGTGACGCTGACCTTCACCGACGAGGCACTGGAAGCGATTGCCAAGAAGGCCATCGAGCGCAAGACCGGCGCGCGTGGCCTGCGCTCGATCGTCGAAGGCCTGCTGCTCGATACCATGTTCGATCTGCCCACGCTCGACGGCGTGACCGAAGTGGTGGTGGACAAGGACGTGGTCGATGGCCGCAAGGAGCCGGTCCAGGTCCTCAAGGGCAAGGAACAGGCTGCCTGAGGCTTTCCGTCTCGGAGCTATGAAAAACCCCCGCTGGCGACAGCGGGGGTTTTTGTTTGGGGCAAGCCCAGCAGGCTTGTTGCGCTTGCGCCCGAACACGCGAGGAAAGGGGAGCCAAACCCAAAACACCTCGCCCGTTCGCCCTGAGCTTGTCGAAGGGCGCCATCACGACGCGCCCTGCCAGAGGGCTTCGACAAGCTCAGCCCGAACGGGATCTGATGGACTGAGTTCATCTACGGCTTTGCCTTTAGCCCTCGATGCCCAGTTCGGTCAGCAGGAATGCGAATTCCTCGGCCGCTTCCTTGAGGCTTTCAAAGCGGCCGGATTTGCCACCGTGGCCCGCGCCCATGTTGGTCTTGAAGATCAGCGGATTGCTGTCGGTTTTCAATTCGCGCAGGCGCGCGACCCACTTGGCCGGCTCCCAATAGGTCACGCGTGGATCGTTGAGGCCGGCGGTGACCATCAGTGGCGGATAGGCCTGCGGCTTGACCTGGTCATAGGGCGAATAGGACCGGATCAGGTGAAAGGCGGCCGCATCGTCGATCGGGTTGCCCCATTCCGGCCATTCGCCCGGCGTGAGCGGCAGGCTTTCGTCGAGCATCGTGGCGAGCACGTCGACAAACGGCACATCGGCCACGACCGCGCCAAACAGGTTGGGCGCCTGGTTGATCACCGCGCCCATCAGCTCGCCGCCGGCGGAACCGCCCGAGGCCGAAATCCGCCCCGCCGTGGTAAAGCCATGGTCGATCAGGCCGCGCGCCACGTCGATGAAGTCGTTGAACGTGTTGGTGCGCGCGTCCAGCTTGCCGGCCTTGTACCAGCCCCGGCCCAGATCATCGCCGCCGCGAATGTGGGCAATGGCATAGGCCATGCCGCGATCGAGCAGCGAGAGGCGCGTGGTGGAAAAGCCCGGTCCGATGGCAATGCCATAGGCGCCATAGCCATAGAGATGGAGCGGCCCGCCGGCCGGGCGATCCTTGCGCCACACCACCGAGACCGGCACCAGCGTGCCATCGCGGGCAGGGATATCGAGCCGCGCCGTTTCATACAGGCTGGCATCGTAGCCCGATGGGATTTCCTGCACCTTGAGCCGGGTCAGCGCACGGCTAGGCACGTCATAATCATAGACCGACGATGGGCTGACCATCGATTCGTAGCCCACGCGCAGCGTCTGCGTGGCCCATTCCGGGTTGTCGCCCAGGCTGGCTTCATAGCTCGCCTCGGGAAAGGCGATCGGTTCGATCCGTGCGGGATCGTCGTAATAGCGCACCTCGATGCGATCGAGCCCGCGCACGCGTCCCTCGACGACATAGAAATCGCGGAACAGTTCAAACCCGGTGAGATAGAAATCGTCACTGCCGGCGATCAGCGTGGTCCAATCGGCGGGATCGGCCAGCGGCGCCGTGGCGAGGCGGAAATTCTCGTGGGTGTCGTTGGTGTGGACGAACAGCATCTCCCCGTGCAGGTCCACGTCGTATTCCACGCCCTTTTCGCGCGGACGCACCAGGATCGGCGCCTGGAGCGGATCATCGGCCGGGATCAGGCGCACTTCGCTGGTTTCGTGGTCGCCGGTCGATACGATCAGCCACTTCTCGTTGGCGGAAAGCGCGGCGCCGGCGCGAAAGCCCTCGTCGTCCTCATGGTAGAGCTCCACGTCCTGGTCGAGCGGCTGGCCCAGCCAGTGCAGGCGCACATTGTCGGTGCGCCAGTTCTCGTTGGCGAGGCTATAGACCAGCCCCGTATCGCCCTTTACCCAGATCAGGCCTGAATTGGTGCCGGGGATTTCGTCGGCCAGGATCTCTCCGCTGGCGATCACCTTGATCTGCGCGGTGAAGCGCTCGGAGCCGTTATCGTCCACCGACCAGGCCAGCAGGCGCCCATCGTTGGACACCGAGATGGCACCCAGGCGGAAATAGTCATGGCCCTGCGCCAGGGCCACTTCGTCGAGAAGCAGCTCGTCGGCGCTGCCGTCGTCGGCCGCGTCGATCGGCCGGCGCCACCACTTCTTGTATTCCGCGCCCTCCTCGTACTCGATCCAGTAGACCCAGTTGCCGTCCTTTTGCGGCACGGACTTGTCCGCTTCCTTGATGCGTCCGCGCATTTCGGCAAAGAGCTGGTCGATCAGCGGCTGGCGCGGGGCCATATGCGCCTGGAACCAGGCGTTTTCTGCCTCGAGATGCGCCAGGATTTCGGGGTCCTTGACCTCGGGATAGCCGGGATCGCGCAACCAGGCGTAATCGTCGGTGATCGTCACGCCATGATGGCTGATGCTGTGCGGCTTTTTTGCGGCAACGGGGGGCTGGGCGGCGATAGGGGTGGCTGCGGTCATCTCCGCCATCTATGGTGCCTGTGCCCGGCCTGCAAGGCGCGCCTCTGGCGTCTGCCGCATCAGGTGGTTACAATGCCAACCAGTTACCTGCCCATTACGCCCAAGGACGCCCCGCCATGTTGATGCAAACCCACGAAGCCCGCCTGGAAGCACTGCGCGCCGAGCTGGGACGACGCGGGCTCGACGGCTTCGTCATCCCGATTTCCGACGAGCACATGAGCGAATATGTCGGCGGCTATGCACAGCGGCTGGGCTGGCTCACCGGCTTTGGCGGATCGGCCGGCACGGCGGTGGTGCTCAAGGATCGTGCGGCGATCTTCGTCGATGGGCGCTATACCATCCAGGTGCGCGAGCAGGTGGACGGGCGGCTGTATGAATACCAGTCTGTGCCCCAGACCAGCCCGGCGGCCTGGCTGGGCGAGCATGCGGCGCGCGGCGCGCGCATCGGCTATGATGCCTGGCTGCATGCCAAGCCCTGGGCCGATGGCGTGGCCAAGGCGCTGGAAGCCAAGGGCGCCAGCCTGGTGGCGGTGGACAGCAATCCCATCGACGCTGTGTGGCAGGACCGGCCCGTGCCCTCGGCGGCGCTGGCCGTGCCCCATGCAGATGCCCACGCCGGGCAGAGCGTGGCTGAAAAGCGCGCCATGCTGGCACAGTGGCTGACGGACAACGGCGCCGACGCGGCAGTGGTCACCGCGCTCGATGGCGTGGCCTGGTTGCTCAACATGCGCGGCGCCGATGTCGATCGCACGCCGGTGGCACTGTCGTTCGTGGTGGCCCATGCCGATGGCACGGTCGATCTGTTCATTGCGCCCGAAAAAGTCGATGCCGCACTGGTGGCGCACCTGGGCAATGCCGTGCGCGTGCAGGACCGCGCGGCATTCTTGCCGGCGCTGACGGCGCTGGCGGGCAGGACCGTGGCGGTGGACCCGGAACGCGCGGTCGCGGCTGTGTTCCACGCGCTGGAAGGGGCGGGAGCGCGGGTTCTCACGCTCACCGATCCCACCGTGCTGCCCAAGGCGCGGAAGAACCCGGTTGAACAGGCCGGCCACCGCGCTGCCCAGGCGCGTGACGGGGCGGCGGTGAGCCGGTTCCTGCACTGGCTGTCGGTGGCTGCACCCAAGGGCGGTGAAACCGAACTTTCCGCTGCCGCGCGCCTCCATGCCGAGCGGGAGAAGACCGGCCTGCTCAAGGACCTGTCGTTCGATACGATTTCGGGCGCGGGCCCCAATGCGGCGATCCCGCACTATCGCGTGGACGAACAGTCCAACCGCGCGATTGCGCCGGGCAGCGTCTATCTGGTCGATTCGGGCGGGCAGTATCTCGATGGCACCACCGATATCACCCGCACGGTGTGGATCGGGCCGGGCGAGGCGCCGGCCGAGGTCAAGGACCGCTTCACCCGCGTGCTCAAGGGGCATATCGCGCTGGACCAGGCGGTGTTTCCGCAGGGCACGCCTGGTGGCGCGCTCGACAGCTTTGCCCGCCAGTTCCTGTGGGCGGCCGGCCTCGATTATGCCCATGGCACTGGCCATGGCGTGGGCAGCTTCCTGGCGGTGCATGAAGGGCCGCAGCGCATTGCCAAGGCATCGGGCGCGCAGGCCGGCACCGGGCAGGGCCTGCTGCCCGGCATGATCCTGTCCAACGAGCCGGGCTATTACAAGGCGGGCGAATACGGCATCCGCATCGAGAACCTGATCCTGGTGGAAGAGCGCACGATCGCCGGTGCGGAAGGCGCGTTCTGCGGGTTCGAAACGCTTACCTTCGTCCCGATCGACCGCGCACTGGTGGATGTTGCCCTGCTGACCCCGGCCGAGCGGGCGTGGTGGAACGACTATCACGCGCGCACCCAGGCGCTGCTGGCGCCGCTGCTCGAGGGTGAAGACCGCGCCTGGCTGGAGGCTGCCTGCGCGCCCATCTGATCTTGCGATCGGCTGTGTTCATGATACGTTCTTGTGGTGGCGACTCGCTGCAAGGAGAGCGATGATGATCGGTTATGTCACCCTGGGAACCAACGATCTGGAGCGGGCGGCACCGTTCTACGACGCGCTTGCGGCCGAACTGGGCACGGGGCGCATGTTCGAATGGCCCGGGGCGATTGCCTGGGGTACGGCCGGTGGCGCCGCCGGGGTGGCGCTGATGAAGCCGTTCGATGGGCAGCCGGCCACCGTGGGCAATGGCGTCATGGTCGCGTTCGAAGCCAAGGAGCCGGCGCAGGTCGATCGGCTGCACGCCCTGGCCCTGGCAAATGGCGGCAGCTGTGAAGGCGCTCCTGGCCCGCGCGGTGATGGCGGGTTCTATGCTGCCTATTTTCGTGATCCCGATGGCAACAAGCTCAATGCCTTCGTGATGGGCACGTCCTGAGCCGCACAACCCGGCACAGCGGCGCGGGCGGGGAAGGGGGCTTCGCGCCGTTTGCCGTGAATGTATCGGTCTGATTTCACGGCCTGGACAATCACCCGCCACAATTGCCGGAGATGCAGCGGCTTTGGCGGTTTTCACCGAGCATTTAACTATTTCAAGTTATTGGTTTGGATAGATAGTTGGGTCAGGCGGGAAGCGTGGTCCCCTGCCGAAATGATGCGACAATTGGCGACAAAATACCCCCTGTCCCGACATAATCGCGCGACATCCACGGCCTATACAATGAGCCATGGAAGCTGCGGTGCCCGCCACTTCAGTCCCCACGGCCGGAAGGGGTGTCCCTCCCCCTTAGTCCCTAGCCTCTTTCGGCATGGCGGCGCCGCAGCTTCCTCATCCCCCAGGTCTTTTGCGGTGCCGATACCGTCATCAATGGCGATCGGTGCCCTTGTCTGTCCGGAGTTTGCCCAGATGAAGAAAAGCGTCCTTGGCCTTGGTGGGGCCCTTGCCGCCCTCGCGGGGGCTGGCGCGCTCTATGCCGCCGCAGCCTCCGCGCCGGCACAGGCCGATCCCGCTGCGCCTGGCCGCGCTATGGGCGATGGTGGCATCACCTGGGCGCAGGCCCAGGCGCAAGCCGATGCCCTGTGGCAGAGGATGGACGTGAACAAGGACGGCAAGATCGACCAGGCCGACCGCGATGCGCGCCTCGCGCAGCGGTTCGATGCGATCGACACCAACCAC
>NZ_KE148491.1:7897-21544 GCF_000410615.1 Novosphingobium sp. B-7
ATCAGCCGCGCCGAATTCATGGCGCAGCATCACATGATGAAGCCGGGCATGCCCCCCATGGCTGGCCGTGATGGCGACATGCCGCCGCCACCACCACCGGGCGGCATGGCCCCCGAAGGCGGGCGCCACGGCTGGCACGGCATGCGCATGGGCGGGTTTGGCGCGGTTTTGCACGCTGCCCTGCGTGACAAGGATGGCGCGGTGACCCGCGCTGCGTATGATGCGGCGGTCAAATCGCAATTCGACAGGGCCGATACCAACCATGATGGCAAGCTTACCCGCGAAGAAATCCGCGCCGCATTTGGCCGTGAGGGCCACCGCTGGGGCGGGAAAGGCGGCCCTGGCGGTCCGCGCTGGCGCGATGGCGAGCGCATGGACGGCCCGCCGCCGCCCCCGCCGGCCGGCAACTGATCACCGGGCAGCGCAGGTATGAGCGAGGCAGCGGTAACCCGCATCCTTCTGGTCGACGACGAAGCAGCCCTGCGCGAAGTGCTGGCGGACTATCTGGTTCGCCAGGGCTTTGCCGTGGTCCAGGCGGGCAACGCGGCGGAAGCCCGCGCGCGGATCGCGGGAGAAATGTTCGACCTCGTGCTGCTCGACATCATGATGCCGGGCGAGGATGGCCTGTCGCTGTGCCGGCACCTGGCCGAAAGCCGGGCGCTTCCAGTGATCTTCATCACCGCCAAGGGCGAATCCACCGACCGCATCGTCGGCCTCGAGATTGGCGCTGACGACTACGTGGTCAAGCCGTTCGACCCGCGCGAACTGGTGGCGCGGATACGCTCGGTCCTGCGGCGCAGCGCGCGCGTGGCCGTCGATGCCCCCGAAGCGCTGGTCTATGAATTCGAAGGCTGGACGCTCGATCCGCTCAAGCGCCGGCTGACCGATCGCGAAGGCGCGGTCGTCGCCATTTCCTCGGCCGAATTTCGCCTGCTCATGGCGTTTCTGGATCATCCTCGCCAGGTGCTCGATCGCGATCGCCTGCTCGACATGGTCCAGGGCCGCGAGGCGCATCTGTTCGATCGCGCGGTGGACAACCAGATCAGCCGCCTGCGCCGCAAGATCGAGGAAGACAGCCGCAATCCGCAACTGATCCAGACCGTGTGGGGCGGCGGCTACATGCTCGCGACCGAAGTGCGCAAGGTGGCAGGCCGCGACTGATGCTGCGCTGGCCTGCCTGGACCATATCGCGCGCACCGCGCAGCCTGCAGGGGCAGATGCTCCTGGCGATCGCGCTGGCGCTGCTGGTGGCGCAGGGGCTTTCCGCCGCGCTGATCTGGCGCGAACAGAACGAGCGGCGCGTGCAACTGACCGTGAACGAGGCGGCATTTCGCCTGATCGGCCAGCCACCACGCGAAAACCGCCCGCCTGACGGCCGCCCGCACGGGCCGCCGCCTGACGATATCTGGCGCCTGCCGCGCCCTTTGCGCGTGCGCGTCGATGCCACTTCGCCAGAGCGGCCGGGCGACCGCCAGCGCAGCGACGTGGCGAGCGCGTTGCATGATGTGCTGGAAACCCAGGGTCTGGTCCATCGCCAGGTCTTGGTGGTGGAGCGCGATCCCCAGGCGGATGCGATTGTTGGGGCGTGGTTTGGCGATGTCAGCAAGCGGCTGGAAAGCTTTGGCGATCATCGGCCGCAAGCGCGCCTGATCATCGCCTCGATCCAGCGGCCCGATGGCACCTGGCTCACTGCGCGCATCCTTTCGCCGGCCAATGAGCGCCAAGTGATCCTCTCGCTGCTGATGCAGACGGTGCTGCTCTATTTCGTGCTGGTTGGCGCGGTGGCGCTGATCCTGCGGCGCATTGCGCGGCCGCTCAAGGCCTTGACCGGGCGAGTGGAAGCCTTTGCCCGCGAACGCAATGCCGATGGCCAGCTCGAACCCGAGGGGCCTGATGATATCCGCCGCCTGATCGTGGCCCACAATGCCATGGAAGCGCGCATTGTTGGTCTGCTCGATGAAAAGGACGTGATGCTGGGCGCGATCGGCCACGATTTGAAAACGCCGCTGGCCGCGCTGCGCGTGCGGATCGAGGCGGTGGAGGACGAGAACGAGCGCGCCCGCATGGCCGCCACGATCGAGGATATCAACCGCTCGCTCGACGACATTCTCTCGCTCGCCCGGGTTGGCCGTCCGTCTGACCCGTTGGAGACCACCGAGCTTTCGGCCCTCGTCGCCGATGTCATGGGCGAATACGAGGATATGGGCGAGGATGTGACGCTGGAAGACACCGTGCGCATCGTTCTGCCGCTGCGCGCCACCTGGCTGCGCCGCGCCATGCGCAACCTGGTGTCCAACGCGCTGCGCTATGGCCAGCGGGCGCGCGTGTCACTGGCGCGCGAAGACGGGGAGGCGGTGCTGCGCATCGAGGACGATGGCCCGGGCATTCCCGAAGGCGATATCCTGCGCATGCTGGAGCCGTTCACCCGGCTGGAGGCCTCGCGTAATACCGCGACCGGCGGCACGGGCCTGGGCCTGACGCTGGCCCGCGCGATTGCCGACCAGCACGGCGGCTCGCTCGTCCTCGCCAACCGTTGGCACGCGGGCCAGGTGGTGGGCCTGGTTGCCACGCTGCGTCTGCCGCTGGCAGCCTGACCGCGCCGGCACGGTTTTGCCTCATTCCTCGTCAGGATAGGGACCCTTGCCACCCTCGGCGATGAAGCGATCGATCCGGGCGTGCAGCACAGGCAGCGGCACTGAGCCCAGCTCGAGCACGGCATCGTGGAAGGCGCGGATGTTGAACTTGTCGCCCAGCGCCTTTTCCGCGCGGGCGCGATCCTCCACGATGGCCATTTCGCCCAGGTAATAGCTCAGCGCCTGGCCGGGCCAGGCGATATAGCGATCGGTTTCGGTCTCGATCTCGTGATCCGACAGGGCGGTATTATCGTGCAGGAAGGCCAGCGCCTGTTCGCGCGTCCAGCCCTTGGCGTGAATGCCGGTATCGACCACCAGCCGCGCCGCACGCCACATCTGGTACGACAGCATGCCAAAGCGTTCATAGGGCGTGGTGTAGATGCCCATCTCCACCCCCAGCTTTTCGCAATAGAGCGCCCAGCCTTCGCCATAGGCAGAGATGTAGGTGCGCTGGCGCCAGGCCGGCAGGCCCTTGTTTTCCGATGCCAATGACATCTGGAACGCATGGCCTGGCGCGCTTTCGTGCAGGGTGAGGGCGGGCAGCGAATAGAGCTGGCGTGCTGGCAGGTTCCAGGTGTTGACCAGATAGACGCCCGGCCCGCCGCGCCCGGCGGTATAGAACGGGGCAATGTCGGCGGGCACCGGGCGAATGGCAAAGCGCTTGCGCGGCAGGCGGCCAAACCAGTCGGCTGCCTTGCCGTCGAACGTCTTGGCGATCCATGCCGCACGGTTGATCAGATCTTGAGGGCTGCTCGCAACGAACTGCGGATCGCTGCGCAGCTTGGCCAGGAACGCGGGCAGGTCACCGGTAAAGCCCACCTGTGTCATGATCTCCTGCATCTGCGCACGGATCCCGGCCACCTCGGCCAGGCCGATCTGGTGGATCGCGTCGGGCGTCAGGTCGGTGGTGGTATATTCGCGGATCTGCGCCTGGTAATAGTCTTTCCCTTGGGGCAGGCCCTGGGCGGCAAGGCCGGTGCGGGCATGGGGCAGATAATCGCTGCGCAGATAGGCGAGCAGGGCGCGGTGCGCCGGCACGACTTCGCTGGTGATCGCCGTGCGTGCCTCGTCGGTCAGGGCCTTGGCCGTGGCCTGCGGAATACTGGCAGGCAGGGCCTTGAACGGCTCGAAGAACGGGTTGGCATCGGCGGTCTTGGCGTCCGTTATCGGCAGCAGCGACAGATCGCGGCCCTTGAGCGTGACTTGCGGCGCGGTAAATCCGCGTGCCAGCCCCGCCTTCATGTTGGCCATCTGCTGCGCGAAATAGCGCGGCACGGCATGCAGCATGGCGATATAGGCGCGCGCTTCGCTTTCGTTGCGGAATGGCGTGCGTGCGGTATCGGCCAGGTTGCCCCAGAACGTGGTGTCTGAATTGAGCGGCTTTTCCCACTCGTGAAAGCGCTGCGCCGAAAGCAGCGTTTCGATCTGGTAGCGATAGATCGCATAGTTGACGCGCGCGGCCGGCGAGAGCGCGCCCTGGTCGATGGCGTCGAGTGCTTTCAGCGTCTGCGCCCAGCGGGCCTCGCGCGCGGCCTGGGCGGCAGCGCTCACATCGGGCAGGCGATAGCTGGGGCGATCGTCGTTCTCGTCATCGCCAAACTGCGCCTGGCGCCAGGTCCATTCAGCATCGGCCAGGGCATAGAACGCGGCGTCCGCGGAAGCACTGGCAGCAACCGCGGGGACAGGCGCCTGCGCATGGGCTGGCTGGACTACGCCAAGCAGGAGAGCGGCCAGCAGCGGGAGACGATGAACGGTCACGGCGGCACGATACTCCTGTTGCAGATGCAACCGGGTAGCGTGGGAAATGGCCCATGTGCAAGCTGGACCGGGGCGGGCGCGGGCGCTATCCCGATGATCATGAGCGAAAACAGCGGGAGCAGCAGATCGGCCACCGGGCCAGGCTGGTGGCAGGTGGCGCGCCATGGCATGTGCCCGGCCTGCAATACGCCCGGCATGGTCTGGGCCGGGCGGGCGTGGGAGCCGCCCAAGCTCAATGACCACTGCCGCGCCTGTGGCGAGCCGCTGGCCGTGCACGAGGCAAGCGGGCGCGCGCTCTATCCGGTGGTCATCCCGCTGGTGGCACTGCTGGTGTTTTCCGCGCTGCGGGTCGATGATATCTGGCGCCTGCCCTTGTGGGTCTATCCGCTGGTCTGGGGCCCGGCGAGCGCGCTGATCGTGGGCCTTGCGGTGCGCGCGGTGCGCGCTGCGGTGCTGGCCGCGCGCGTGGCACCGCGAGGGCAGGGCTGATGCGGCGCATTCCCGTGCTGCCCACCTGCATCGTGCTGCTGGCCGTGGCGATGATGATCGGCCTGGGCTTCTGGCAATTGCAGCGCAAGGTGCAGAAAGAGGCGCTGCTGGCGCGCTTTGCCGCCGCGCTGGTCAATCCTGCGCCTGTTGGGTTCCCCGTGGCAGGCGATGGCAAGGCCGTGCTCTATCGCCGTGCCACGTTCGATTGCCAGGTGCAGCCTGGCCTGTGGGATTCGGTGGGCGGCCGCAATGCTGCGGGTGAAAGCGGCTATGTGCACATTGCCCACTGCCAGGCGCCGGGTGGCATGCCCGCGCTGGTACAACTGGGCTGGTCGCGCGATCCGCATCCGCCACAATGGGATGGCGGGCGGGTTACGGGCCGAATCGCCCCATTCCACAAGATTACCCGCCTCGTTGCCGATCCGCCGCTTGCCGGCCTGGGCGCCAATGCCGCGCCTGATCCGTCAGACATTCCCAACAACCACCTGGCCTATGCGGTGCAGTGGTTCCTGTTCGCCGCGGTAGCCCTGGTGATCTATGCCCTGGCCCTGCGCCGGCGCGCGAAAGGCGCGGCGGTGGTTGTCACGATGCCCCCGGGGCGCTAGGCGCCGCGCTGACGACAACGCGCGCGATGGCGTGCCGGTGATGATTGGGCGCTGCCCTTGCGGTGGGCGCGGCACACGGGGATTGGCGATGAAGTATGTCAGCACGCGGGGCCAGGCCGCCTCGCTCGATTTCGAAGGCGTCACGCTGGCGGGCCTCGCGTCCGACGGTGGCCTCTACGTGCCCGAAGCCTGGCCGCAGTTCAGCCATGACGAGATCGCCGCCATGGCCGGCCTGCCCTATGCCGAACTGGCCGCGCGGATCATGGCGCCTTTCGTGGGCGACAGCCTTACGCCCGAACGTCTGCGCGAATTGACCGGCCAGGCCTATGGCCGCTTTGCCCATGCCGCCGTCACCCCGCTCAAGCAGCTCGACGAGCGGCAGTGGGTGCTCGAGCTGTTCCACGGCCCGACCCTGGCGTTCAAGGACGTGGCCTTGCAGATGCTGGGCCTGCTGTTCGAGGAATTCCTGGCCCGGCGCGAGGATCACCTGACCATCGTGGGCGCCACCTCGGGCGATACTGGCTCTGCCGCGATCGACGCCGTGGCCGGCCGCGCCAAGGTTGATATCTTCATGCTGCACCCCCACGGCCGCGTGTCTGATGTTCAGCGCCGGCAGATGACCACGGTGATCGCGCCCAACGTCTATAACATCGCCATCGACGGCAGCTTTGACGACGCCCAGGCGATGGTGAAGCGCATGTTCAACGATGCCGCGATCACCGGCACTTATGGCATTGCCGCGGTCAATTCGATCAACTGGGCGCGGCTGATGTCGCAGGTGGTCTATTATTTCGCCGCCGCGCTGCAACTGGGCGCGCCGCACCGCAAGGTGGCGTTCTCGGTGCCGACCGGCAATTTCGGCGACGTGTTCGCCGGCTATGTCGCGGCGCAGATGGGCCTGCCGGTGGAGCGGCTGATCGTCGCCACCAATATCAACGACATTCTCCACCGCGCGCTGTCGGCCGGGGACTATTCGGCCAGCACGGTTACGCCCACGGCGGCGCCGTCGATGGATATCCAGGTTTCGTCCAATTTCGAACGCCTTCTGTTCGATGCCTGCGGGCGCGATGCTGCGGTGCTGGCTGGGCAGATGCAGCAGTTCGACACCACCAAGGCGCTGCAACTGACCAATGCCCAGCGTGCAGCGATCGGCGGCCTTTTCACCAGCGCGCGCTGCGATCCCGCACAGATGGCCCAGGCCATGCGCTGGGCCTATGAGGCAGCGGGCGAAGTGCTCGATCCGCATACCGCGATCGGCCTGCATGCCGCGCGCGTGGCCGAAGGGCTGCCGGCCGATGTCCCGGTGGTGACCCTGGCCACCGCCCATCCGGCCAAGTTCGTCGATGCGGTGGAGCGCGCTACCGGCGTGCGCCCGCCGCTGCCTGCGCGGGTGGGCGATCTGTTCGAGCGGCACGAGCGCTGCGACCATCTGCCTGGCACCTACGAGGCCGTGGCAGCCTATGTCACCGAGCGCGCCACACCCAAGATCGGGCCCAAGATCGGCGGGACGGACGCCTGATGGCCGCGCTTACGCTCCAGCCGCAGTTGATGGTGGGATCGCCCTGGGGGGATTTCGCCCTCATCGATTCGGGCCATGGCCGCAAGCTTGAGCGCTATGGCCCGCATCGCTTCATCCGCCCTGAACCCCAGGCGATGTGGGCGCCGGCGCTGGGCGAATGGGCGGCCGATGGCGAATTCGTGCCCGGTTCCGACGAGGATGGCGGCGGGCGCTGGCTGTTTGATGGCCCGGTGCCGCGCGAAGGCTGGCCGCTGGTGTGGAACGCGGTGCAGTTCACCGCCAGCTGCACGCCGTTCCGTCACCTGGGCTTTTTCCCCGACATGGCGCCGGTGTGGGACTGGATGGGCGAACGCCTGGCCGGGCGCGACGATGCCGCCACGCTCAACCTGTTCGGCTATACCGGTGTCGGCACGCTGTCGCTGTCGCGCTTTGGCCCGGTTACCCATGTCGACGCCTCGAAAAAGTCGGTGGCCCAGGCCCGCGCCAATGCCGCGCTTTCGGGCATGGATGGCCGCCCGGTGCGCTGGATTGTCGACGATGCGGCCAAGTTCACCGCGCGCGAAGTGCGCCGGGGCAAGCGCTATGACGGCATCATTCTCGATCCGCCCAAGTTCGGTCGTGGCCCGGAAGGCGAAGTGTGGCGCCTGGAAGAAAGCCTGCCCGGCCTGATCGCCGATTGCGCCCGCCTGCTCGATGCCAACAGCAGCTTCCTGTTCCTGACGGTCTATGCCGTGCGCATGTCCTCGCTCGCCATTGGCGGCTTGCTGGCCGAGGCTTTGGCGCACTTGCCCGGCACGATCGAACATGGCGATCTGGCCCTGGCCGAGGAAGGACCGGGCGGGCGCGTCCTGCCCACGGCGATTTTCGCACGGTGGAACCGCGCGGCATAAGCGCGGCTGATGCTGGACATTCGCGCGGCCAAGTGCCAATGGCGCGCGCGTGTCTGACAGCCTGATCCTCGAAGTCGCCAATGTCGAAACCGATGTCCTGACCGGGATCTATTCGGAAGAGACCGGCCGTCCGCAGCCCCTGCGGATTTCCATCCGTGCCTGGCTGCGTCCCCAAGACCGCTACACGGCCGATTGCCCGTTGACCGCGAGCAAGAACTACATGGACCTCAAGCACGCCGCGAGCGACGGATTGCCCAAAGATGTGCATTTCCAACTGATCGAATCGGTTGCAGACCACATCTGTGAGACGTTGTTCGTACAGGATGCGCGGGTGACCCAGGTGGAAGTGAAAATCGTGAAACTCGCCATCAGCGAGGCTGGAGAAGATATCGGCATGACGCTTACCCGCGCCCGCCGCGGATGAGCGTGCCCCGCCCGCTGGCGCTGGTCACTGGCGGATGGCGCCGAATCGGGGCGGCGATTGCCCGCAAGCTGGCGCAGGAGGGTTGGGACCTGGCGCTGCACGCGCACCATGCGCACACCTTCGATCCCGAATTCACCGCCCAGCTGCAGTGGCTGGGCGCGACGGTGCATCCCCTGGCAGGCGATCTGGGCGATAGCGCCTTTCCGGCCGCGATGCTGGCGGATGTCATCGCCCGCGCCGGCCAGGCACCGCGCCTTCTGGTCAACTGCGCGTCGCTGTTTCAGGACGACACGATCGCCAGCCTCGCACCCGAGGCGCTGGATCAGCATTTCGGCGTCAATCTGTTTGCGCCACTGCTGCTGACCCGTGCCTTTGCCGAGGCGCTGGGTGAGGACGAAGGCGCCGTGGTCAATATTCTCGACCAGCGCGTGCAGAACCCGGTGCCCGACCAGTTGAGCTACACCCTGTCCAAGCAGGCGCTGCATGCCGCGGTGCGCACCCTGGCGCGCGCGCTGGCGCCGCGCGTGCGGGTCAACGGCGTGGCGCCAGGGCTGATCCTGCCGACGCAGGATTATGACGCCGATCAGTGGCACCGCCTGGAAGAGATCATGCCCTTGAAGCGGCTGCCTGGGGCCGATGAAATCGCCGATGCCGTGCACTATCTGGCGACGGCGCGCGCGGTGACCGGACAAACTCTTTTCGTCGATGCCGGCGCAAGCCTTGAATCCTACCCTCGGGACTTCGTATATCTCGAGCGATGACAGCGCCCGCGCCTCTGGTTGACCGCTTTGCGCGGGCCATAACCTATCTTCGCCTGTCGGTGACAGACCGCTGCGACCTGCGCTGCACCTATTGCATGCCCGAACGCATGACGTTCCTGCCGCGTGCCGAGGTGTTGAGCCTGGAAGAGCTGTACAAGGTGTCGCGTGCGTTCATCGATCGCGGCGTCACCAAGCTGCGCCTGACCGGCGGAGAGCCGCTGGTGCGGCGCGACATGGTCGATCTGGTACGCGCGCTGGGCCGCCACCTGGGCGGGGGCGGGCTCCAGGAACTGACGCTGACGACCAATGGCACCCGGCTGGCCGAATTTGCCGACGATTTGGTGGCAGCCGGCGTGCGCCGCATCAACGTGTCGCTTGATACGCTCGACCGCAGCCGCTTTACCGCGCTGGCTCGGCGCGATAGCCTGCCCCAAGTGCTAGAAGGCCTGGCGGCCGCGCGGGCGGCTGGCCTCAAGGTCAAGCTCAACGCCGTGGCGCTCAAGGGCGTGAACCAGGACGAATTGCCCGATCTGATCGCCTGGGCCCATGGCCAGGGTCATGACGTGACGCTGATTGAAGTGATGCCGCTGGGCGATGTCGAGGAAGATCGCCTCGATCATTACCTCCCGCTCGATGCCGTGCGCCGCGATCTGGAACAGCGCTGGACGCTGGTGCCCAACGCAGTGAGCACGGGTGGGCCGGCGCGCTATGTCGATATTGCCGAAACCGGCGGTCGGCTGGGTTTCATCACGCCTTTGACGGGCAATTTCTGTGCCACCTGCAACCGCGTACGGGTTACGGCCACGGGCCAGCTCTACATGTGCCTGGGCGGGGAAGGGCGTGTCGACCTGCGCGCCGCGCTGCGCTCTGACGATCCCGATGCCGCGCTGACCGATGCCTTTGCCCGCGCCATGGGCGAAAAGCAGGAACGCCACGCCTTTGCCATCGACCGCGCTGGTGCTGCCCCAGCGGTTTCGCGCCATATGTCGACGACCGGGGGCTGATCGCCATGGCCAAGCTCGTGTTTCTCGGCCGCCTGGAAGACCGCGCCGGCTGTGCGGAAATGGCTGTCACGCCTGGCCCGCTTGCCGATATCCTCGCCGGGCTCGACCCTGCGCTGGCGCTCGACTTGTTGGGCGAGCGGGTGCGCTGGGCGCTCAATGGCAAGCTGGTGGGCGAAAGCGAAGCGATGGTGCTGGGCGAGGATGACGAAATTGCGTTCCTGCCACCGGTGAGCGGCGGCTGAGGCGGCGGGGGCTTTGGGGGCTTCGACAAGCTCAGCCCGAACGGACTTCCGGCTGGTTGGCTTACCCCCCGTTCGCCCTGAGCCTGTCGAAGGGCGCCGTGCGCAATGCCACCCACTTTAGACCCTGAAAGCTATTTTCGCAGGGCAGGTTTTTGACAGCGCGCCCCGGCATCCGTATGGGAACGGCGCTTGCCGGGCCAGCTTGCCCGGCCCCATGGCCTGATCCCATCGCGGGTGCGGGGCCGATTGCCAAGGAAAGCCATTTCGATGTCTCAGCCCCAGGTGGAAGTCGCCACGCTCGAACCCACGGCCGCAGCCACGGTGGAAACCGTGCTCACGGTCAAGCACTGGGACGAGCGTCTGTTCAGCTTCACCGTGACCCGTCCGGCCTCGTTCCGCTTCCGCTCGGGCGAATTCGTGATGATCGGCCTGCAGGGCGACAACGGCCGCCCCCTGCTGCGCGCCTATTCGGTGGCCAGCCCGGCGTGGGCCGAGGAACTGGAATTCCTCTCGATCAAGGTGCCCGATGGTCCGCTGACCTCGCGCCTGCAGAAGATTCAGCCGGGCGACCAGATCTATCTTGGCAAGAAGCCGACCGGCACCCTGGTGACCGATGCTCTGCTGCCGGGCAAGCGCCTGTTCATGCTGTCGACCGGCACCGGCCTGGCGCCGTTCCTGTCGCTGGCGCGCGATCCCGATGTCTATGAATACTATGAACAGGTCGTCGTGGTGCATTCGGTGCGCAAGGTCAGCGAGCTGGCGTTCAACGAAGAGCTGTCGAGCGGCTTTGCGGAAGACCCGCTGGTGGGCGAACAGGCCGCGCAGCAGCTGCACTATGTGCCCACCGTCACACGCGAGCCGTTCAAGAACAACGTGCGCATCGACAAGCTGATCGAAAGCGGCGCGCTGTTCGAGGGCATTCCCGGCGAGGCGCGCCTCGATCCCGCCACCGACCGCGTCATGCTGTGCGGCTCGATGGACATGATCAAGGACTTCGCCGCGCTGCTCGAAGGCATGGGCTTTGTCGAAGGTTCCAACGCCAAGCCGGGCGATTTCGTGATCGAACGCGCGTTCGTCGGCTGATCGGCATGACGGCAGACGTCCGTCTCACCGATGCGGCGTTTGACCCCGCCGCGCTGCTTGCTGCCTTTACCGGGCGGTTTGGCGGCGCTGGCGGGGTTGTCAGTTTTCTGGGCCAAGTGCGCGATGGCGATGGGGATGGTGTGGAGGCGCTGGAGTTGCGCCACTATGCCCCGCTTACCCTGCCGGGGATGGAAGCGCTGGCGGCCACGGCCCTGGCGCGCTGGAGCCTGGAAGGGTTGCTGGTGATCCACCGCCATGGCGTGATGCTGCCGGGCGATCCGATCGTAATGGTTGCCGCCGCCGCCCGCCACCGGCGCGAGGCGTTTGCCGCCACCGATTTCGTGATGGACCACCTCAAGAGCGACAGCTGGTTCTGGAAGCGGGAAAAGACCGCGTCCGGCTGGCGCTGGATCGAACCGCGCACCCAGGATTTGGCCGACCGCGCGCGCTGGTAGGGCGTCAGCCCTTCAACTGCGCCAGCACGCTATCCTGCTGCGCCACGCGCGCGGCAACCGAATCGCGGGTATTGATCACATGCGCCGCATCGGGGCCGGGATGGTCGACAGCGGCGATTTCAGCTTCCGTCGCCATCTGATCGAGATCAGCCAGAGCGATCGCGGTGTCGCTACGCGCCGATTCGAGGCGGGCCAGCGCCACTTGGGCCAGGTTCCAGGTCTCACTGCCATTGGCGGCATTGTGCGCACGCGCGGCAGCGCGGGTGGCTTCGGGCACCAAAGCGATGAATCGGGCATCCGCCTCGCGTGCACGCTCTTCCAGTGCGGCCAGGCGCTGGGGCAGCGTGGCATCGGCGGGAATCGGTGCCGGCGCTGCTGCCGCCGCATCGGCTGGCGCGGCCTTGGCCTGGCCAAACGCGCGTTCCGCAGGGCGAATCGCCAGCGAGGGAAAACGCCCGCGATCGGGCGAGCAGCCGCCCAGGACCAGGGCAGGGGCGGCGATCAGGCCAACAAGGCAAAGCCGTTGCAGGGCGAGGAAGCGAGTGGACAGGCAAGCCATGGCGGTGCCATAGCACGTGGGCGGCCAATGGCCAGCGGTAGGGGCCCTGCTTCGCGCATTTCCCACTTCCCCGGCGTTGACATGCCGGCCCGCTTGGACTATCCGCGCCGCTCTTTCCGGGGCTTCGCATGATTGCGGGGAATCGGCACATTGCCCGCTGTCCGCGATTCGGAATTGGCCGATCGGGGTGCTTGGTGGGTCAGGCATTTGAAACGGATAGCAGAACCATGTTCGCAATTGTGCGCACGGGCGGCAAGCAGTATCGGGTGGCCGCCGGAGATAAGATCGCGGTGGAAAAGCTGGCTGGCGAAGCCGGTGAAACCATCACCCTCGGTGACGTCCTGCTGGCTGGCAAGGATGGCGAACTGGCCGACGCTTCGGCCATTACCGTTTCGGCGGAAATCATCGCCCAGGCCAAGTCGGAAAAGGTCGTGGTGTTCAAGAAGCGCCGCCGTCACAACTATCGCCGCAAGAACGGCCACCGCCAGCAGATGACTCTGCTGCGCATCGTGTCGGTCGCCTGAGCGCCAGTTCGGAGTAAGCAGAGATGGCACATAAGAAAGCAGGCGGCTCGTCGCGCAACGGTCGCGACTCGCAGTCCAAGCGCCTTGGCGTGAAGAAGTTCGGCGGCCAGGACGTGGTCGGCGGCAACATCATCATCCGTCAGCGCGGCACCCGCGTGTACCCCGGCGCCAATGTTGGCCTCGGCAAGGACCACACCCTGTTTGCGCTAGCCAACGGCCGCGTGCGTTTCCACGCCGGCAAGCTTGGCCGCAAGTACGTGTCGGTCGACCTGATGGCCGAAGCCGCCGAATAAGCGGATGGTCATGCCAAGGGCCATCCTGATGGGATGGCCCCGCCGGTTTCGCGCCGGCTGAACGAGGGAGAGGGGCCTTGCCCCATCTCCCTTTTTCTTTGTCTCCCTCATCCGCAACGGCGCCATTTGCCTCGAAAACCGAAGCACTTGGCGCAGCACGCAATATCCCTGTCATCGGAAAGTGCATAAGCATCCGGCGAAAGGGAGCGGTTGACTGGAGATTACCGATGTTCATTCGCAGCGAGCGGCTGTTCCTGCGGCCGGGTTGGCCCGAGGATTGGGCCGAACTCTATGCCCTGATCGATGACGAGGCGGTGGTGCGCCATCTGGCGCGGGCGCCCTGGCCCTATCGTGCCGATGATGCGCGGGCCTTTGCTGCCCTGGCGCAGGACGGCCGCTATCCGCATT
>NZ_KE148491.1:21554-23683 GCF_000410615.1 Novosphingobium sp. B-7
ATCCGCATTTCTTCGTTACCCTGCCGGGGCCCGAAGGCGCGCAACTGATTGGCAGCGTGGGCCTGATGCCCGATGAGCACGGCCCGCCCGGCGCGGCGCCGCTGCTCGGTTATTGGGTGGCCCGTGCCCATTGGGGGCGTGGCTTTGCCACCGAGGCGGCGCGGGCAGTGCTGACGCTGGCGGCCACGCTGGGCCATCGCCGCGTGGCGGCGCGCCACTTCCTCGACAATCCCGCCTCGGGCCGGGTCCTGGCCAAGCTGGGCTTCCGCTCCACCGGCGAGATTCGCCCTGGCGCCAGCCGGGCCCGCGACGGTGTGGCGCCCACGCTCGGCTATGCCCTGGATCTCGATCCGCCTGGCAATTGCGATGGGGATCGTCGCCTGGCCGCCTGACGGAAAAGGAAAAGCCCCTTCTGCCATCGGCCGAAGGGGCTTTTTCGTTGCAGCGCGTGCCGCCAGCCGCGTGAGAGTGATCAGCCGGGCGGAGCAGCCTCTGGCTCGGGAGTCTTTTCCGCCGCGCGGGCCTGTTCAAACTTGAGGCAATCGAGAATCTTGGCCCCGGCCATGAACACCGCGCAGGTCGTAGCCAGGAACAGCAGCTTGCCACCAAAACCGGGAAACCGCGTGAGGTAGGCCTGCCCGCGTTCTACCGCGCCCAGGGCCAACGCATAGATCACTGCAAACGCCTCAAAGCGATTCTTGATCAGGAAGAGGCGGCCAATCTTGCGGAGCATGCGTTGTCCCTTGTCTCCATGCTGGGTTTGCGATCCGCCGGACCTCTCGCCACCCCGATCAGCAACCTTCGTGCCAATCCAATGAATACGGGCGCATTAAAGCTTAACGCGCCCTTCATTGTAAAGGGGGGCGACAATTCCGCAGACAGCAGGACAACGCCTGTCGGTTACGTGCAGTTCCACTCAGTGCAGTTCGGTCAGGCCCAAGGCATCGAGCAGGGCCGCGCGGGCGGCGATCACGCTGTTTGCCAAGGCCTGCTGGCCCAGGTCCGCAGCATCGATCTGTTCGGGCCAATGCGCAGCAACCACTTGTTCCAGCTGGTCTATCCGCCCGTTGTCGAGCAGGAAGCGCGGATCGACCGTGGCCGGATCGGCCACTACGCGCAGCCGCAGGCACGCCGGGCCGCCGCCATTGGCCATGGATTGGCGCACGTCCACCGGCAAGACCTGGCGAATCGGCCCATTGCCGGCCAGCATCGTATCCAGCCAGCCGCGCACCGATGGTGTTTCCCAGGCTTCCAGAGGGATCACCAGCGCCATTTCTCCGCCCGGTAGGGTCAGCAGCTGGGCATTGAACACGTAGGATTTGATGGCATCGGCCAGGCTTACCGCGCTGGCCGGCACGACGACGATTTCGGCCTCGGGCAGGCGGTCGCGAATCGCGGCATAAGTGCCCTCGGGATCGGCAAAGGCCTGTTCGTGGGTGAACAGTACGCGCTCGTTGGCCACGGCCACGACATCGTTGTGGAAAGCCCCGGCGGCAATGGCCTCTGGCGCCTGTTCCACGAACAGGCAGCGCGCCGGATCGAGCCCATGGACGCGGGCGATCGCGCGGCTGGCCTGTTCGTGCTGCCGTGCCGGAAAGGCGCCGCCCGGGCGGCCATAAACAAAGATTTCCAGGCCCGCGGCGCCATGGCTGGTGGCCATGCGCATGTGGTTGGCGGCGCCCTCATCACCAAAGCAGGGCGGCACGGCGTCGTGCACGGCAAAGTGCGCGGCATCACCAAAGGCCAGGCGCAACTGGCGCACGGTGTCGGGCCATTCCTGCGCTCGGTGGGGCATGGTCACCAGGTTGGCCGCAGACAGATGGCAGCGCCCGTCGGCGGTATCGGGCGCGGGGCTGACAGTGGCGGCATTGGCCGTCCACATCGCGCTGGCCGACCAGGCCGCCGCGCGCAGGCGGCGTTCGGCCTCGTCCGCCGGCTCTTGTCCGGCAAGACCCAGCGCCGCCAGGAGCCCCGGATTGGGGCGCGGCAACGGCGCAAACAGGCCCTGGACCAAGCCAAGATCAAGGTTGTGGCGCATCTTGGCCAGCCCCTGCAGCGCGGCCGCGCGGGGATAGGAGACCTGGCCGGCATGGTTGGCCGAGGCCAGGTTGCCCAGGCTGAGTCCGGCG
>NZ_KE148491.1:23724-29377 GCF_000410615.1 Novosphingobium sp. B-7
AATTTATTTCCAGCAGTGCCATCTTGTTCGTTCCGTTCTTCAGCGGTCCACATGCCACACAGTGTCACCGGGCCGCACATCCAGCGCGGCGGCGGCGACAGGATCGATCACCAGGCCATCGGCGCCTTGCGTCACTTCGCCCAGCGTGCAGCGGAACGTGGCGAGGCGGCCGGTGGCGGCCAGCACGCGGCGCACCGGCCCATGGCCTTCGGGAGCGGCGATGTGGGCCACGGTCTGCGCCTTGGCCCCGGCGATGGAGCGTACCTGGTCGGTGCGGGCGGTCATCGTCGGGCCCCCGTCGAAAATGTCGACATAGCCTTCATAGGCGAACCCTTCGGCCTCCAGCATCCGCATGGCCGGCCGGCCGTTGAGATGCGGCATGCCGATGGCCGTGCGCGCGTTTTCCGGCAGCATCGCCACATAGACCGGGTGCTTGGGCATCAGGTCGGCGATGAACTGGTTGCCGTTCAACGCGTTGAAATGATCGGCTTCCTGAAAGCCCATGCCAAAGAACTTGCCGCCCACCGCGTCCCAGAACGCCGATCCGCCGCGCTCGTCGATCACACCGCGCAGTTCGGCCAGAATACGCGGGGCAAAGCGGGCGCGGTGCATGGCAATGAACAGATAGCGGCTGCGCGCCAGCAGCATGCCCAGCCCGCCGGCGCGCTCGGCCGGATGGAGGAACAGCCCACCCACTTCGCTCGATCCTTCGAGATCGGTGGCCAGGTGCAGCATTTCGGCGCGGAAGGTGCGGTTCAGTTCCTTGGAATGCTGGGTCAGCGTGGTGAGGCGATAGGAATAGAACGGCCCGCCGCGCCCGACGCAGGCAAAGATCTGCGCCGTGCCGCGCAGTTCGCCGGTTGCCACGTTTTCCAGCACCACCACGAACAGTTCATCGCCCGGCCCGTCGGGCAGGCTTTCGCGCGGGTCGGCCAGGCAGGCGGCGGCACGCTCCAGTTTGGCGCGCAAAGTGGCGCGATCAGCTGGCAGGTTGGTAAAGCCACTGCCGCCGAGCTTGGCCATCTCGTACATGGCCTCCACATCGGTGGGGCGGGCGGCGCGAATGCGAAACGTCATGGTGCGCTATTCTCCCCCGGAAAGCCGATGCAACACCAGTGCCGACAGCGCCGCGCGCTCTGCCAGCGAGGGCACGATCAGGAATTCGTGCGGCGAATGGATCGATCCGCCACGCACCCCCATCGTATCCACCACCGGCACCCCCAGTGCGGCGATGTTGTTGCCATCGCAGACGCCGCCGGTATCTTTCCAGGCGATCGGCTGCCCCAGCGCCGCGCCGCAGTCGCGTACCAGGGTGAACAGCGCCAGCGCTGGTTCGGTCAATGGCTTGGGCGGGCGGCTGATGCCACCATGCACGTGGATCGCCACCTCGTGCGCGCGCTCCACCTCTGTCACCGCCGCGCCCAGCGCCACGGCAAAGCCTTGTGCATCGGCCTCGGCCGCAGGGCGGATGTTCCAGCGCAGCACGGCCTTGTCGGGCACCACGTTGTTGGCGCTGCCACCGTCGATCCGTGCCGGGTTCACCGACAGGCCGGGGCGGTGCAGGGCTTTGAGCCGCAGCGCCAGGTCTGCCGCCGCGACGATGGCGTTGCGGCCATCGTCCGGGTTGCGCCCGGCATGGGCGGATCGGCCGGTGATCACGGCGGCATAGTTGCCGCTGCCTGCCCGCGCGCCCGCCAGCGTGCCATCGGGCAGGGCCGATGGTTCATAGGTCAGTGCCGCGGCCTTGCCGGCTGCAACCTGGGCGATCAGCGTCGCGGATGACAGGCTGCCGGTTTCCTCGTCGGAATTGATCAGCACGTCATAGCCGACCTGGCGCGCCACCGCACTGCGCTCGAACGCGCTGAGGGCGGCGAGCATGACGGCGATGCCGCCTTTCATGTCGGCCACGCCCGGCCCGCCCAGCGTGGTGTCGTCGAGCCAAGTCGTGGTCTGGAACGGATCGCCTGGCGGGAACACGGTGTCCATGTGCCCGGTCAGCAGATAGCGCCGGGGCGCATCGGGCCGTACCCGCACCAGCAGGTGGGCGCCGTGGTCAAGCTGGCCCACGGTGCCATCGGCGGCCACGGTTTCCACGGGGGCCGGCGCCACCAGTTCCACCGTGCCGGGCAGCGCGGCAAAGGCATCGGCCAGGAGCGCGGCCTGGCGGGCAAGGCCGGCAAGATGGCGCGTGCCGGTGTTGATCGCGCTCCATGCCAGAACCTGGTCGAGCAGGGGGGCGCCGTCGATCGGGGCGAGCAGGGCCTGCTCGGTGGCGGAAAGCTGTTGCATCGGAAACCACACCTAGCCGTTCGCGCAGGCCGGGTGAACCCCTGTTGCCAAGCCGGTGCGAATCGGGCAGAACGGGGGTGTTCCTCCCCAGGTTCAATAGGCAGGTCGGCACAGATCCGGTATCCGATAGGGATGCGGTTCGATGGCCGGCATTGCCATGCCCGTTTTGATGACAAAGGCAGATGACCATGGGTGAGTTTACCGAAATTGCCGACCTGCGCCCCCGTATCACGCGGGACGGGTTGCAGGTGGATGCCGCGCTGGCCGCATTTCTGGAAAACGACGTGCTGGCGCCGCTGGGGCTGGATGCCGGGGCGTTTTGGGCGGGTTTTGCCGGGTTGGTGGCGCGTTTCACCCCGGTAAACCGCGCGCTTCTGGAAACGCGCGAGACGATCCAGGCCGCGATCGATGCCTGGCACGTAGCGCGCCGGGGCCAGCCGCATGATCCTGCTGCCTATCGCGCCTTTCTGGAAGAGATCGGCTATATCGTGCCCGAACCTGCGCCCTTTGCCGTGGGCACGCAGGACGTCGATCCTGAAATCGCTACCATGGCTGGGCCGCAACTCGTCGTTCCCGTGCTCAACGATCGCTTCCTGCTCAACGCCGCCAACGCGCGCTGGGGCAGCCTCTATGATGCCTGGTATGGCACGGACGCATTGGATGCCGCGCCCGCCCGGCCGGGTGGCTATGACGCGGCGCGCGGCGCGGCGGTGATCGCGGCGGGGCGCGCTTTTCTGGACGCCACCCTGCCGCTGGCGCAGGGATCGTGGACTGATTGGGACGGGCAGGGCGTGCCCGCCCTGGCTGATCCGGCGCAATGGGTCGGGCACAAGCCCGGCGGCCTGCTGTTCCGCCACAACGGCCTGCACATCGAACTGGTGCTCGATCGGGCCCATCCGGTCGGCGCCAGCGATGCGGCGGGCCTGGCTGATATCGTGCTGGAAGCGGCGCTGACCACGATTGTCGATCTGGAGGATTCGATCGCGGCGGTCGACGCGGAAGACAAGCTGGTGGCCTATCGCCACTGGCTCGGCCTGATGCGCGGTGATCTGACCGCGCGGTTCGCCAAGGGCGGCCAGACCATGCATCGCGCGCTGGAACCCGATCGCGATTGGACTGCGCCGGATGGCACCGCCTTTGCCCTGCCGGGGCGCAGCCTGCTGTTCGTGCGCAACGTTGGCCATCTGATGACCAACCCCGCCATCCTGCTGCCCGATGGATCGGAAATTCCCGAGGGCATCATGGATGCGGTGATCACCAGCGCCATTGCCATGCACGACGTGATGCGCCTGGGCCAGCACCGCAACAGCCGCCAGGGCGCGATCTACATCGTCAAGCCCAAGATGCACGGGCCCGAAGAAGTGGCCTTTGCCAATGACCTGTTCGATGCCGTGGAAGACCTGCTCAGCCTGCCGCGCCATACCGTGAAAGTCGGCGTGATGGACGAGGAGCGCCGCACCAGCGCCAACCTGGCGGCCTGCATCGCTGCCGTGAAGGATCGCGTGGTGTTCATCAACACCGGCTTCCTCGATCGCACGGGTGATGAAATCCACACCGCGATGCAGGCCGGCCCGATGATCCGCAAAGGCGCGATGAAGCAGGCCGGCTGGATCGCCGCCTATGAAGCGCGCAATGTCGGCACCGGCCTGGCCTGCGGGCTGTCCGGCAAGGCGCAGATCGGCAAGGGCATGTGGGCTGCGCCCGATCGCATGCGCGCCATGGTTGTCGAAAAAATCGCCCATCCGCGCACCGGTGCCAATACGGCCTGGGTACCTTCGCCTACGGCCGCCACGCTGCACGCCACGCATTATCACCAGGTGGACGTGTTCGGCCTGCGCCCCGAGATCGCCGCGCGGCCCATTCCGGCGCTCGATGCTTTGCTGGCGATCCCACTGGCCGATGGCGCCAACTGGTCGGAAGAGGAAATCCGCGCCGAGTTGGACAACAACGCGCAAGGGTTGCTCGGCTATGTCGTGCGCTGGATCGACCAGGGCGTGGGCTGTTCCAAGGTGCCCGACATCGACGATGTCGGCTTGATGGAAGACCGCGCCACTCTGCGCATTTCCAGCCAGCACCTGGCCAACTGGCTGCTGCACGGGGTCTGCACGCAAGAGCAGGTGATGGATGCGCTGCGGCGCATGGCGGCCAAGGTCGATGCGCAGAACGCCGGAGATCCGGCCTATGAGCCGATGGCGGGCAACTGGGATACGAGCTTTGCCTTCCGCGCCGCCTGCGACCTGGTGTTCGAAGGTGTGGCCCAGCCCAGCGGCTATACCGAGCCGCTGCTCCACGCGTGGCGCCGCCGCAAGAAGGCGGCGCTTCTGGTGGCCGAGCCGGCCTGAACCGGACCGGCGGGGGCAGCATGACGCACGCTGCCCCCGCTTGCTCCCCGGCGCGCTTGTTGCCATGGCGGTTCCATTCGCTTTGCTGACATGGAACTTTAGACGATGCTGCAACTGATCGAGGCCAACTGGCAACTGGTGGCAGGCGCCGTAGCGCTGCTGCTGGTGGTGGCGTTCCTCCTGCTGCGCCGGGGTGGCAAGGCACCCGAACGCCGCGAATTCAACGATGTCCTGTCCGAAGGCGCGGCGCCTGCGCAGCGCAATACCGCGCTGATCGATACGCCGCCCGCCGCGGCCATTCCGGTGCCGCCGCCACCCACTGCGCCCCCGGCCGATGCCGTGGCAACTGCCGATGGCGATGACCTGACCCGCATCAAGGGCCTGGGGCCCAAGCTCAAGACGCTGCTGGCCAGCCTGGGCGTGACGCAGTTTGCGCAGATTGCTGCCTGGACCGACGAGGACGTGGCCCGCATCGATGCGCAGCTTGGCGCCTTTGCCGGCCGCCCCACGCGCGACAATTGGGTGGAGCAGGCCAAGCTTCTGAGCAGCGGCGATACCGCTGCCTATGAGGACAAGTTCGGGAAGCTCTAAAGCTTCATTCCTGGGCCTGGGGCGCGGCCGGTGTCGCCCCCGTGGCCGGGCGCGCGCCGCAACGGCGGATCAGCGCGCGCACCAGGTCGCTGCCCGGCACGCTGATCTTGCCCGCATCGGGCAGGGTGCCGATAAACGGCCCTTCGAACACTTCGGCCGCCGGATCGCCCGCCGGCAGGCTGCCCTGCCACAGATAGCCCGGCGAACCCGGCACCGAAGTGGCATCCACTGCCAGGCGCACGATGCGCTTGCGTCCCTGCAGCGCAAACAGCGCCTGCGCGCCCACTTCGGCGGGCACATGCCGGGTTACCACCAGAACGCCCTGGCGGCACGATAGCGAAAGATCGGGAGCAGCACCGGGCGCGCCAAAGCGCACGCTGTCTCCGCCCGGCGCGCCGGCCCAGACCGGCTTTTCGTTGCCCGCCGGGGGC